>DATBWB010000224.1 GCA_036514995.1 Candidatus Acidiferrales bacterium | reverse complement strand
CGATGCCGAACTGGACGCCGTTGCCATGGCTGCTGCCCGCAAACTGGCGGCACTCCCCCGAGAACTCCTTGCCCGGCAGAAGCGCCTGTTGCTTGCCGGACAGAAAAACAATCTGGCAGTGCAGTTGCGCGCCGAGAAGGCTGCCCAGTTTGAAAGCGCTCGCTCTGCCTACGCGCAGGCGCGCCTCCTGGCCTTCCTGGCGCAACGGGGCCGCTAGGACACTTCTGACTTTTTGCGGGGGCTTGGCTGCCGGCCTCCTCTCTGACGTCCGCCATGCGCCCACAAGGGGAGCAACAACCCCGGCAGGGCCGAATCGGATGGGCTATACTGTCAGAGGGGGTAAGAGTTATGCGCACCCTGTCCCCTGTGTTCGCGATTTTGATTTTCACGTGCGGGGCTGCCGCTCCGGCAGCTCAGACGACGCAGCCGACCGCAAAGCAAGCCAAAAAAGTCTGGACCAACGAAGACCTGGAGCGGCTGCGGCCGGGCTGGCGCCTGGAACGACCGGCACCCGCCCAGCCAGAGGAGCAACCGGCTGGGACGGTGAAGCGCGACCCCTTCCGGCCACAAGCCACGGCAACACCTCAGGCACCACCTGCCAGGGCAGAAGCGGAAAGAAAAATCGAGGAAGAAAACCAAATCCAGCCAACGGTCACGCCCAAGCCACCGGACCGGCGCACCCAGGCGGACTACTGGCAAAAACAGATCGTGCCCTTGCAAGCGGAGTTAGCGCAGGTGGAAGGCCAAATCAGCCGCATCCAGCGGGCACGCGTGACAGCCGAAGGCATCAGCAACGCCGTCAATCTGCTCGACCACTCGAGCCGCCTCAGCCCGGAAAACCAGCTTCAGTTGCTGGAACAGCGGCGTGCCGAATTGCTCGGAAAGATTTCCGACCTCGAGGACGAGGCTCGCCGGGCAAACATACCTCACGGGTGGTTGCGATAGCTTGCTGGAGCGGAAGCCCGCCCACTGCGCATCGGATAGGGTGTTGGCGGCGCCATAGTTTTTCTGCTTGCGCTTCAGAATAGCGGATGGGCAGGTAGCCGGGCAGAGAAAGAATTCTCGGCGGTCAAATGGCTCTGGTTCCGATCACCACGTCGATGGGGAACGGTCGCTGCCTTTGCGTCTGCGGCTGCCAGGAGATTCATAGCCTGCGCGATGAAGAGACAGGCCGCTGGTATTGCCAGCGGTGCGCCAAAGAACATCTCGAAAGGAATCAGAGGCTGGGGAAGCTACCCTGGGCCATCTCGCCTTCCCCGGACGGAACGACTCCTCAAGCCCCGGCCAAAGGGAAGTAGGCCGCGGCAAGATCAAACAGGAACTCCTCCTCCGGGACCGCATGAGACTGCGACGGAGGACCGGGTGACGGCATTGTTTTCAGCTTGCCACCGAGCCCGGCGGCTGCTCCCGCCGGCGGATTTGGGGAACAGTCCCACAAAGCACTAGGTCGCTGCGGCGGCTACACCCTTCTCGATCGGCGCGCCTACCAGGTTGCCCCACTCGGTCCACGAACCGTCATAGTTCCGCACCTTTTCAAAACCGAGCAGGTATTTCAGCACGAACCAGGTGTGCGAAGAGCGTTCGCCAATGCGGCAATAGGCAATGGCTTCTTGCCCGGGCAGGATGCCTCTTGAGGTATAGAGTTCGCGCAATTCTTCGACTGGTTTGAAGGTGCCGTCCTCGCGCACCGCCTGCGACCACGGAATATTCTTCGCTCCGGGAATGTGGCCGCCGCGCTGGGCCGTTTCCATCATCCCCGGCGGAGCGATGATCTTGCCGGTGAACTCATCCGGCGAGCGCACATCCACCAAATGAGCGGTGTGACGGCGATCCAGCACGGCGAAGATCAATTCGCGAGTGGCGCGAATGGCCGCGTCTGGCTCCTGGGCGCGATACTGCGCCGGCGCCACCTTGGGCGCAACCGTCGTAAACGGCCGCTTCTCCTCCAGCCATTTCTTGCGCCCGCCGTCCATTACGCGCGCGTCGCGGTGGCCGTAAAGTTTGAGCTGCCAGAAGGCCCAGGCCGCAAACCAGTTGTTGTTGTCGCCATAGACAATCACCGTGTCGTCGTTCGAAATCCCGGACTCGCTCAGCAACTGCTCAAAGCCCCGCTTGTCGATAAGGTCGCGCCGGATGCCGTCTTGGAGCTGGCTCTGCCAGTTCCAGCCGATGGCCCCCTCAATATGGCCCTGGTCGTACGCGGCGGTGTCCACGTCCACTTCCACGAGTTTGACCCTGGGATCCTTGGCGTGGTCGAACACCCATTGTGTGCTGATCAGAACCTCCGGATGTGCGTATTCCCCCATTTTGGTCCCTCCCCAAAAGATAAGTAGCTAATCGCGATAAAACTATACTCCGGAATATGGTATTCGGCAATAGATATTCAATCCACCCGTATCTGCTTCAGGTTTAAGCCATTCCTTCCACCCAATCATCTGGAAAGGTATCATCGCCCGGTGAACACGGCTTCGACTCGCGGCATCGGCTTATCGTGCATACGCTCGGCGTTGAGCCTCTTTTCGAGCTTTTCCCGAGCGGGGGCTTCAAATTCAACGAGCATTATTCGCTCAATCCGATTGGCGACCACGCGAAGGGCGCGGCTGTCGTCCCCGGCTGGCATCTTTGCCGCCAGTTCCTCCGCCCCCTGCCGGGTGAGACATGCGAGCGTGTGGAAGCGGAAATAGCGCGCCATCGTTTTCTCCGCAGTCGCGAAGCTTCCGAAGGCTGCCCTACAACGAGGGACTCACGGTCTTTGCGCCCGTCGTATAATGCAAGCGATGCCAAGTTGGAGTGAAAGGGCGCACCCCCTGGCCGCCGCAGTGGCGCTGGGCGTCGCGTTTCTTTTTCTCGGCGCGCCCCCCGACGAAGAAGCGTTCCGCAAGGAACGCGAGCGGATGGTGCGCGACCAGATCGAGTGGCGCGGCATCCGCGATGCTCGCGTCCTGGCTGCCCTCCGCTCCACGCCCCGCCACGAGTTCGTCTCCGCCGACCTCTATTCCTACGCCTATGATGATCGTCCTTTGCCGATTGGTTATGGGCAAACGATTTCACAACCCTATATCGTGGCGAAAATGACGGAACTGCTCGAGACCAAGAGGGAGCAACGCGTGCTGGAGCTCGGAACAGGCTCGGGTTATCAGGCAGCCATTCTCTCGCCCCTGGTGCGGGAGGTCTATACCATCGAAATTGTCGAGCCTCTCGGAAATTCCGCCCGCACGCGACTCGAGCGGCTTGGGTACCCAAACATTTGGGTCAAAGTAGGTGACGGTTATTTTGGCTGGCCGGAAAGAGCGCCCTTTGACGCCATCGTGGTGACCGCCGCCGCCAACCATGTTCCGCCGCCGCTCATCGAGCAATTGAAGCCGGGTGGTCGCATGGTGATCCCGATTGGCAATCCGTTCCAGGTGCAGAACTTGATGCTGGTCGTGAAAGGCAAGGAGAACCGCGATCTCAAGATCTATAACATCATGCCGGTGGCGTTTGTTCCCTTGACGAGCGGCCACAAGCAACCCCCGCGCAAATAGGCGGCGTTCCTCGGATGCGTGAACATGCCTCGTAGGAGTCCTTCGGTTCGGCCCTTCCGCGCCAACCCGGCCCCGACGAGCCGCGGAGGCCGGTTACGGCAGGCTTTGGCGGCCGGGTCATCCTACTGCCGGGGGGAAATGCTCGCGCGTGACACGGCGGTTTTTCTCCTTTCGGCGGCAACGCTTGCCTACCAGATTGTCCTGCTGCGGGCGTTCTCGATCGGGCAGTGGTATCACTTTGCCTTCATGGTGATCTCGATCGCGCTGCTGGGTTTTGGCGCGAGTGGAACACTGCTGGCCGCGTGGCGCTGCCGCCAGGAGCCGCCGGGAAAGCCGGCTGCGCTTGCTTGCTCGCCGCTCGAGGAGCGGCTCGGCGCTCCGACAGGTCGGGGCCACGAGCGGCGGACGAAGAGGCTCTTCAGTCTCTCCACACTGGCCTCGGCTGTCGCGTTTCCCGGATGCTTCTGGCTCAGTCAAAAAATTCCTTTTGACCCCTTCCTGATGGTGTGGGATCCCCGCCAGTGGTTTTACCTGGCGGAATA
The DNA here is from genome assembly GCA_036514995.1 of Candidatus Acidiferrales bacterium. Classification (NCBI taxonomy): domain Bacteria; kingdom Pseudomonadati; phylum Acidobacteriota; class Terriglobia; order Candidatus Acidiferrales; species Candidatus Acidiferrales bacterium. Next base: position 8,243 of record DATBWB010000224.1, on the reverse strand, counting down.
TTATCTGGTCTTTTTCTTGCCCTTCTTTTTTGCCGCCACGGCAATTGGGCTGGCCTTAATTGAACGCGCTGAGCGTTCGCCGACGACTTACTTTGTAAATCTGGTTGGCTCGGGGGTGGGGGCAGGCCTGGTGATTGCTCTGCTGACGGGTCGCTCGCCCGGCGCGGCGGTATTTTTCATTTTTGTGTTGGCAGGCATAGCGGCCATGGCCTCGTGCGCCGGTCTGGGCAAACGATGGTTGGTGCCGGCTGGTATTTTCCTGCTGGTACTGGGTTCGTTTCTTTTTTGGCAGAGTCCGCTTCCTTTGCGAATTTCTCAGTACAAAGGGTTGCCGGTGGCTCAAAATTTGCCCGAGGCGACCATCATCGAGCAACGATCCAGCCCGCTCGGGCAGATTGATGTGCTTCAAAGTCCGGCGGTGCGCTACGCGCCGGGATTGAGTTTGGCCTCGAGCGCGCGGATTCCGCCTCAGCTCGCCCTTTTTGTGGACGCTGACACGGCTGGCGCTATCACCCGCTTCGAGGGAAATCTCGACGAGTTGGAGTATCTGGATTGGCTGACGCCCGCGCTTCCCTATTTCCTGCTCGCGCCTGATCGGCCAAGCATGGAGGGCGCGGTGCTCATCCTCGGGGCGGGGGCCGGGTCGGGTATCCTGACAGCATTGCGCCACCGCGCCCGCCCGATCCATGCCGTCGAACTCGATCCCAACCTCATCGCTCTTCTTCGTGGCCGCTTTGCCGGCTGGAGCGGCCAGCTCTATAACCATGCCGACGTCCAGGTCCATCATGCCGAGGCGCGGGCGTTTGTGGAGAGCTCGCCCCGATTCCATCGGGGCGAGCCCGACCGCTTTCAGCTCATCGAACTGTCTTTGGTGGATTCTTTTGCCGCAGCCACGGCGGGCATTTCCGCCCTCGGAGAGAATTATCTCTACAGCGTGGAAGCCTTCCGCAGCTACTATCGGCGCCTCAGCCCCGGCGGGATGCTTGCTGTCACGCGGTGGATCAAGATGCCGCCCCGTGACAACATCAAGCTGTTTGCCACGGCCGCCGAGGCGCTGGAGGGCGAAGGGGTTGCCCATCCAGGCGCGCAGCTCGTTCAAGTGCGGAGCTGGTCCACGGCCACCCTGCTCGTGAAGCGCGGAGCGTTCACCGCGAACGAATTGGCTGCCCTGCGGGAATTTTGCCAGAAACGCCTTTTTGACATTTCCTGGGCGCCCGATCTCCACCCCGAGGAAGTGAATCGCTTCAACATCCTGGAGCGAGAGTTCTACTTCGAGGCGGCAAAAACCATTTTGGCCGGTGGGCGAGAGCGGGAAGAGTTCTTCCGCTACTCCACTTTTTTTCTTCGCCCGGCGACGGACGATCGCCCTTACTTCTTTCATTTTTTCCGCTGGCGAGCCTTGCCGGTGCTCCTGCGCACCGGCGGAGTGCAGTGGCTCCCCTTTCTCGAGTGGGGCTATGTCGTGCTGGTGGCCACACTCGTTCAGGCGACGATCTTCAGTTTGGTCTTGATTGTCTTGCCGCTTGTGATTCTCCGCCGGCCATCGCTCGAGCAGGTTCCACCCGCTCCGGGCAGGATCCGCCGCCGGGTCTTTGGCTACTTCCTTTCGATTGGGTTGGGCTTTCTCTTTCTGGAAATGGTCTTGATCCAGCGGCTGGTCTTCTTCCTCGGCAACCCCACTTACGCCGTCTCGGTGGTGCTGGCAGGCATTCTGGTGTTTGCCGGAGTGGGGAGCTTGCTTACCGGGCGCGATTCTCACACGGACGGAATTCCGCGGGCGGCGATTTGGATCGCCGGGACGTGCATCGTCTATGCGGCTGGCTTGCGATGGGCGCTCGGTCTATTCATGGGAATGGGGATCGAAGGGAAGGTCCTGATCAGCCTGGCGGTGATCGCCCTGCCGGCGATCGCGATGGGGAGGTTTTTCCCGTCGGGGCTGCGGCGATTGCAGGCGTCCGAACCGCGGCTGCTCCCATGGGCCTGGGCGGTCAACGGGTGCGCCTCGGTGGTGGCCGCCCCCTGGGCGACGATGGTGAGCATGTCAGCCAGCTTGGCGACAACCTTGCTCGCCGCAGGCCTTTGCTATCTTGCCGCCATGCATGCGCGGCTGCGCTAACCTTCGCGCCTTGAACCAGTTAACGGTTAGGAACCGGGTATAGTACAATAGGTTTTTTTGATGAGCCCCAGTTTAGTACAATTGCGCTATTGACCCCCCGGAAGCCCCCCTGTAATTTGATCGAAAGGTGTCACCACGAATGTGACTATCGTGGTTGGCCGGGTGGCGAGATAGCTCCCGGTTGTGCATCCGGCTGGACACCTGGAGAGGCAGCAAGGCTTGAGGCATTCCACCGACTCTAGAGTCGGAACGGTCGGGCCAACCCTCGGGCCTCCCTGCTCGATCGCGTCGCCCGCCCAGGCGGGCCGGCCCGATCAATGACCTCGATGAGCATGAAAACCACCAACACGAACCACGAAGCGCGGCCCTCGCGAGCTTCAGGAGCGATCCGAGAGGCTCCCGGGCTGCGTCGCCTGCAACTGGCCATAACCCGCGTGCTGATCGTTTTGGCGATGCTCGTCACCGTGCGGTATTTCTACTGGCGCGCTCTCCACACCATGAACCCGGCCGCCAAGTGGTTCTTCTATCTGTTCCTCGGCGCCGAGGTTTTGAACTTTCTGGAAGCAGCTCTGTTCTATTTCACGACGTGGAAACCGGCGCACCATACTGCGCCGCCGCCACTCCTCAATCGCTCGGTGGACGTTTTTATCGCCACCTACAATGAGCCGGTCAGCATTCTGCGAGACACGGTGGTTTGTGCCGTGAGCATGCGCTATCCGCACAAGACCTACATCCTGGACGATGGCAACCGGCCCGAGGTGCGCGACTTGGCGCGCCAGTTTGGCTGCGGCTATATCGGTCGCAGCGAGCGGCGTCACGCCAAGGCCGGCAATTTGAACAACGCGCTCAAGTTTACCGACGGCGAGTTCATTGTCACCCTGGATGCCGACCACGTTCCGACGCCCGAGTTGGTTGACCAGCTCATCGGTTTCTTCGCCGATCCGAAGGTCAGCATCGTGCAAACCAGTCAGGACTTCTACAACATGGATTCTTTCCAGCACGTCACCGATTGGCGGACGTGGTTTGGATGGCAGCAGCAGGAACTCTTCTTCAGCGTGATTCAGCCCGGCAAAGACGGTTATGACGCCGCCTTCTATTGCGGTAGTCCGGCTATCATCCGGCGCAAAGCGCTCGAGGATGTCGGCGGCTTTGCCACCGAGACCATCACCGAGGACATGCACACCGGCCTGCGGCTTCAGAAGAAGGGCTGGCGGGTCCTCTATTACAACCGCACGCTGGCCCGCGGTCTTGCCCCGCAGACCTTCACCGGTTTTGCCACGCAATGGCTGCGCTGGGGCCGCGGCGCGATGCAAGTTCTCCGGCGCGAAAGCCCGCTCTTCAGCAAGGGCCTGAGCTTCGGACAACGAGTTTGCTACTTTGCTTCCTTCTATTTTTATTGGATGAGCTATCAAAAGCTCATCTACGTTCTGACACCGATTTTCTGTCTGCTGAGCGGGATTTTCCCGCTGGTCGCTGAGCCCTTACTCTTTGTGCTTTACTTCGGCCCCTACTTCATCTTGAACATACTGGCCACGGTCGCGCTGCAGCGCGGGCTGCGCAGCTTCTTGCTGAGCGAACAGTTCAACCTGATGAAGATGCACGTGCTGATGAAGACCATCGTGGGATTGTTCCGGCGCGAAGGCGAATTTTCCGTCACCCCAAAGTCCCGCTCGGGCGCGCCACGCTGGACGGAAGTTTGGCCGCAACTGGCCATCCTGATGGCGCTCGGCATCGCGCTGGTTGTCGGCGCCATGCGGCTCGGCCGCGCGGAGCCCGGTTACGCCTTCTGGGCTCTGGTGGTGAACCTCTTCTGGGCGCTCTTCTACCTGCTGCTGTCGGCGCCGGTGGTTTGGCGGGCGATGGTGAGGAAGGAATTGCGCGGCAGCTATCGCTTCCCCAGCCGGCTGGATGTGCCGGTCCGTTTTGATGCGGTTGCCTCCAACAGCGTCCAGGTGAACGGCCTGGCTTACGCGCGTAATCTCAATCGCTTCGGCTTTTCCATCACGCGTGAGAACGCCATCCCTGTGGAGACCCTGCTTGACATCCAACTGACCATCCCCGGCCGCTCCATCCGAGCCCTCGGCAAGGTGATGTGGAACGAGGAGTACAAATTTGAAGGTCGCACGCGTGTCGCCAATGGCATTCGCTTTGAGCACATTGATCCGCTTGACCAGGACGAGATATCGAAGTATTTGTTCTGGGAAGTGGCGCCGCGACACGGCAGCCTGCTGCGCTTGACGCAGGCCACCCAGACTGAGGAGCTAGGCGCATGAGACTTTGGCAAGTCCTTCTCCGCGTATGTCTCCGAGTATGTTCGGTTCTTGCCGTTGCTCTGTGGCTCGGCGCCGGGGCCCAAGCCCAGCCACCCTCCCTGCTGGATCGAGCACGCGCGGAAGCGGCTGCCGGTCGGTTGGAGCGCGCGAGCGAGCTTTATCGCCAGCTCCTCGAAGGTGAACCGAACCATACCGTCGCGCTCGGCGAACTGGCTGACGCGTTCGAATCGGCTGGCCGCTGGCGGGAAGCGATTCCTTTCCTCTCGCGTCTCCTGGAACTCGAGCCAAACAACGCCCCTCGACTCTTCGCGCTCGGCCAAATGAAGAGCTGGCAGGAAGGCGAGCGGGCCGATGCTCTCGCGCTTTTGAAACGCGCGGCTGACCTTGCGCCGCAGAATCCGGACTACCGCGTTCGTTACGCCGAGGTTCTGAGCTGGAGCGCGGATCACCGGGCTGAAGCGGTCGCGACGCTCCGCGCCATTGTGGCTTCTCACCCGGGGCACCTGGAAGCGCGACGCCAACTGGCGCGCATCCTTGGCTCGCAACAGAAGCGCGAGGAAGCGCTGGCCACACTCGAACCTCTTACCAGCCGACCCGCGGCGGAAGCGGACGACTTCATGGTTCTGGGTCAGATTGAAGAATCGTCCGGCAAAATGTCGGCTGCTGCCGCCGCCTATCGCAAAGCGCTGGAACGCAATCCCGATCACTCGGGAGCGGTAGCGCGCCTGGCGGAAATCCTGAGTTGGAGTGAAGCCACGCGTCCGGAGGCGGTCAAGCTCTTCGAGCGCGGCCTCGCGCTCGATCCGAACAACGAGGCTCTGCTGGTCGCCTACGCGGAGATGCTGACCTGGAGCCGCGATTCTCGCCCGCTGGCAAAGAAATACTTCGAACGGGTGCTGGCCCAAAATCCTGCAAACCCGCGCGCCATCGTCGGCGAAGCCCAAATCCTTGCCTGGAGCGGGCGCTCGAAAGAGGCCCTCGCCCTCTATGAAAAGATTCTGGCGGCCGACCCTTCGAACGCGACCGCCTTGCGCGGCAAGGCTGAAATCCTCAATTGGAGCGGGCGCTACACGGAGGCGCACGAGTTGCTCACTCGCGCTCGCGAGCTCGCGCCGGACGATCCCGGCACGCTCGTGGAACTGGCCCGGGCGAACGCCGGGCTGCGGCGCTACACTGAGGCGCACGATTACCTGGCGCGGGTGCAAGGCGTGGGCGGGCCGGAATTTGACGCCCTCCAACGCGAGATCAATCGCGGCCTGGGCACTTACATGGAGTTGGGCTTTGGCCTGCGGCGCAATCGCCGCCGGCTCGATTTCTATCGCATGGAGGCGTTGCTCTCCACCCCCCTGGGCTCAGCGCACCGGATGAGCGCGCGTTTCCGGCCGACCCTTTTCCAAACCGGCCAGCGGGATTTCAATTCCAATCAATACGCCCTCTCGCTCGACTCGCAGCTCGCGGAGGATGTGGCCACTCATGCTGAGATTGCCGGCGAGAGCTATCCCGGCGCTCCGCCGCAGATGGACGGCACGCTGGGGGTGCGCTATCGCGTGCGGCGATCGTTCCTGCTCGACCTCGGCTTCGAGCGCCGGGCCGTTGATGAAACGCTGGTTTCGACCCGCGGTCTTGTGTCCAACGGGCTTTTCCTGGGCCAGGTGCGCTCGAACCTGGCGAGCCTGGGCGGGAGCTACTCGAATGCCGAGCACCACTTCGACATCTCGGTGACTTACACCGACGGTGTCTATACCGGGCGCAACCTGGATTCGAACCGCCGCTGGGCGGTGGACTTGAACATTGGCAAGTCGTTGCGCGGCGACCGCCCCTACCTCCGCATCGCCTACGGCTTTACTTATCTGAGCTTCGACCACGACGCCGATTTCCTGCCGGGAACAGCGCCGCCCAGGATTTCCGGCGGGTACTTCAGCCCGACGCGTTTCTTCCTGAATTATGGTTCGCTCTACATGTCCCACCGCTTTGGCCGGAAGCTCGAGTGGGATGGCGGGGGAACGCTGGGCGTGCAGAACGTCGAGACCACCACGTCGTCGCTCTCGAACTCCCAATTTGCCTCCACCTTCTCGACGCACCTCGTCTGGCACGTGGACGATTCGAACGACCTTCGCATCGGGTATGATTTCCTGAACGTCTTCGCTGCCTTCCGGCGAAACATGCTGCGGATCACGTGGCGACATTATTTCTAAAGAGCCGGTCGGGCCCGCCTCCCGCTTCCTCGAAAACCCCTCCGCCGGACACTTTTCGCTTCGCTCGTCGCGTGGCTCTGCTTTTGATTCTCCTCGGCGCCTGGTATCTCCGCGCGCACGACCCGCGCTATGCGACCGCCTTCATGGACGAATCCATTTACATCCTCTACGGGCGCATGTTTCTCTCAAACCACTTTGAACCGCCGCTCGATGAGCCGCTGCATTGGAGCTTCGGCTGGTACCTCTGGCCGGCCATGGCGGCCACGGCCGATCGCCTGGGCGGGCTCGTGGGGCTTCGCGAAATGTCGGCCCTGCTGGGCATGCTGACGGTGCTGGCCATTTACGGTTTTGCCCGTCGGCTATTTTCGCCGGCGGTGGGGTTGGCTTCAGCGGCTGTCTTCGCGCTGCTCGGGCCGGCCGTTTTTGTCTTCCGCATTGCCACACGCGATGCCGGCGCTCTTTTCTTTTTCGCTGTGGGACTCTGGCTCTACGCTCGCGCCGACTGGTTCGGGGCTCGCGCCTGGCAGGAAGAAGACCGCCGCTCGTGGCTCGCAGCAGCGGTCTTTTTCTTTGCGGCATTTCTTTGCAAATATCTCGTCGCTCTTTATTTTCCGTTTCTCGTGTTGCTCGGCCTGCGTCGCTGGCGCCAGTCAGTGCTAGCTTTTGCCCTGCCGCTCGCGCTCCTCTGCGCGGTCTATGGATGGGTTTACGCTGACGATTTGGCCTATTTGCTTCAGTACGGCCGCGGCTATGCGTCGCTCGAGGCACCGGCCGGCGAGGCCTGGAAGATTTACGTCGCCCAACGCATTGATTTCTGGGTTCTTCTGGGACTTTCGTTGTTTACCCTGTACCGAACTGGCACGGGGGTAGCTTGGTCCCGAAGCCTTCGCCCCGATACATCGGGGCAAGGGACGGCGGCGCCGCTCTGGTTGGGCGCAGCGGTGATGCTGGCGTTTCAGTGGCTCGCCCGCGCCGACTATGACTACTGGAAGCACGTCAACTATTCGCTGCTCTTTCTCGTGCCTCTTGCCATGGAAGGACTGCTGCGCCTCACCCGCCGCTTGAGTTTGTTTTTAGCACTACCTTCCTCGCAGGCCACGAACCACGCTGGTTCACGGCAAGCTCTTTACCCGGCGTTCACGGTTGGGGCCGTCATCCTGCTTGCCGTTTCACTCGGCTGGGCGGGAAACGCCTGGCGGATGGAGCGATTCATTTTTTGGCCGAACGTCGAGCCGATTGTGGCGTTCTTTGAAGGGCGGCTCAATGCCGAACACCGCGTGCTCGTGGACGATAGTGTTCTTCGGTACTACCTCTCACCTCCTCTCGGCCAGAGCCGGATTACCGATCCATTCTATTTTGGTTATCACGGCCAGACCGGCGAAGCCGCCTATGCCGCCGCGGTTCGCGATGGCTATTTCGACTATGTGGTTTTGGATGGCGGGATGGGCGAGGAAGCGCGCCGGATGCAAGCCGCCATTTATCCCGCTTTGCAGGATTCGTCCCGCTACACCTTGCTCATGACCATGCCCGACCCGGTCTTGCACCAGAAAATCGAAATCTATTCACCCCGTCAACGGCGGGGCGAGCGCGAGGATTTAGGAGCGCTGGGCTTTGAGCCCAACACATCCGGCACCCCTGGTGGTTCCGGAGCTGTAGGGG
>DATBWB010000223.1 GCA_036514995.1 Candidatus Acidiferrales bacterium | reverse complement strand
AGGCCTTCGCCAAGGCCTACTTCTCCCTGCGCCGTTTTGACTTCCGCTCGGCATTTGGCACCTGGCTGTATCGCATCGCTGTCAATGAATCCTATGACTGGCTGCGCAAGAAGCGAGTGCGGCGCCTCGTCTATGAAGCCGACCTTAACGATGACCAGCTCCGGCGGTTGGAGCAGATTGCCGAGGAAGAGCGCGGCGAGCCGGCTCCGTCGCGCCGGGCCGAGGCCTCCGACCTTGTGGCTCGGCTCCTGGATCGCATCTCCCCTCAGGATCGCCTGCTCTTGATCCTGAAGGAAGTGGAAGGGTTTTCGGTGGAAGAAATCGCCGAAATAACGGATATGAATCCGAACACGGTAAAGGTCCGAATGTTTCGCGCCCGCGAGCGCCTGGCCAAGGCGCTCGAGCGCATGGGGCGCAGGAAGGGAGGGGCGTGAGCATGAAGTGTAGGGAGTTTCATCAGCATCTTGAGGATTGGCTCGAAGAGAAGGCTGGCGGTGAACTAGCGGCGCTCCTGGAGAACCACCGCGCGACTTGCCCGGCTTGCCGCGCTTTGGTCCATCGCGCCCGCAAGGCGTCGCGGATCGTGCGCCTTTTGGCTGTTGATTCGCCTGAGCCGGCCCCGGGCTTTTACACTCGCTTGCGCGCCCAAATCCGGGAACAGGAAGAACAGGAGCGACGTTGGGGCCCGATGGAAGCATGGGCGCGGCGGTTGGCGTGGGGATTGTCGGTTGCCATTTTGATCCTGGCAATCTATTTGAACACGACCGCGCCGAAGCCGGCTATCCCGCCACTCCAAACGCAGTGGATGGAAGCGGCTGCTGAAGGCCAGGATGTCCTGGCCGAACCGGGGAGCCTCGAAAATCTTGACCGCAACCAGGTAATGATCTCGCTGGTTGTGGAGAGGGGAAGGTAAGCTGTGAACCCGAATCGGAAACCGGTGTTGTGGCTGATGATTGTTTTTGCTCTGGGGCTGGTCTTGGGCGTGCTGGCCTCCGAGCTCGCCGGCGGTTGGGGAATCTTTGGCGGCCGCGGCCGTCGCGGCGATTGGCGACAGCATGCTGTCGAGCGTTTCACTCGCGAGCTGTCGCTTAGCGCGGAGCAACGCCAGCAACTGGAAACCATTCTCGACGAGACGAAAAAGAAATATCAGGGCATCAGCGAGACAACCCGGCCGCAATACGAGGCGGCGCGACAGGAGGGGCGCGAGAAAATTCGCGCAATTCTGACCCCGGAGCAGAAAGTAAAATTTGAGGAGTTGATCCGAGAGATTGACCGCGAACACGCAGAGCGGCGGCGCTAATGTCCTTCTAAGCTTTTGATAATATGGGACTTATATAGACGCGTGTGTGAGCGAGGCGGATGGCAAACGGCGCCAGCTCCGTACCAGCAAGCCGCTACGAGGGTGAGCGGTAGTTGAAATGAGCGCGAGAGGGAAAAGGCAGGTGGTAGGGAGCAGGTGGTAGGGAGTAGGTAGCAGGTTGTAGTTGACGGGGAATAGGGCCAAGTAGTTGGAACGGCAGTAGCCAGGTGTCTCACCAGGAGAAGAAGGCATGAAACCGGGCGAATGGATAAGCAAACTTCTGGCGTGGTATCGCAAACAATCTCGCAAGCGGCGCATTTTGGCGGCAGCGGTGCCAGCCGGCTTGATTCTTCTCCTAGTCATCCTCGGCTTTGGCCGCCGCAACAATGTGCAGTACTTCACCGCCAAGGTCGAGCGGGGCGATATCCTTTCGGCGGTTGAGGCCACCGGGACGATCAACGCCGTTACCATGGTTCAGGTCGGTTCGCAGATTTCAGGCACGATCCTTCGGCTCTTCGCCGACTTCAACTCGAGGGTGAGAAGGGGACAGGTGATCGCTCAGATTGATCCGGCCACGTTCCGGGCGCGAGTCGAGCAGGCGCAGGCGGACCTGGAGACCGCCCAGGCAAACGTGAAGGGCATCGCCGCCTCGATTGAGACATCGAGAGCCGACGTGGCCAGCTCGAAAGCCAACGTGGACAAAGCCCGGGCTCAGCTCTCTCAGGCAAAGATTGACCGCGAGCGCACGACGGAGCTGTTTGAACAGAAGATTGTTGCCGCTGCCTTGCGCGATACGGCGCAGAGCAGCTATGACACTGCCGCAGCCAACCTGGCCGCCGTCGAAGCTCAACTGGAACAGTCCCAGGCCCGTTTGAAGTCGGCCAACGCCCAACTCGACCAGGCGAAGGCTCAGGTCAGCCAGCGCCGGGCAGCCCTCCTTGCGGCGCAGATTGACCTCAACCGGACAACCATTCAAGCCCCGATCGACGGCACGGTCATCGGCCGCAACGTGGACGTCGGGCAGACGGTGGCGGCCAGCCTGGCGGCGCCCACGCTCTTCACCATCGCGCAGGACCTCACCAAGATGCAGGTCTATGCCAAGACCGACGAAGCCGATGTGGGGAAGATCAAGGTGGGAGCCATCGCTAGCTTCAAAGTGGATTCTTTTCCCAGGGAAACATTTCGGGGGCGCGTCTCGCAGGTACGCATGAACGCCTATACCGTGCAGAACGTGGTGACCTACGACACGATCATTGATTTTGACAATCCCGAGCAAAAACTCTTTCCGGGGATGACGGCCTACGTGACTATTCCGGTGGCCTCCGCGCAGGATGTGGTCAAGGTGCCGAACGGGGCGGTGCGATACAAACCAGAGATGCCGGAGTCCAAGCGCCGCGAGCTTCTGGCAAAGTTTGGGATTCAGGAAGGCGGCCGGCCTAGCGGGAGCACCGGCGGTTCCGCAAGGGCGGGACGGGCCGGGGAGGGAACCGGCACCCGTCCTTTCCTCGAGCGAAGGGCGGAAGCGGCTGGGCGCGCTGGTCAGGCTGGCGCGTCGCGCAGCGACGATTGGCAGATCGTTTGGAAGCTGACCAGGGGAAAGACGCTTGAGCCCGTCCGCATACGCACCGGCATCACGGACTACACTTTCACAGAACTTCTTGAGGGGGCTCTGAAAGCGGGCGACGAGCTGGTTATCGGCCAAGCAATGCAGCGGGCTCAAGGCATGGCACCGCCGCCGGGCGGGGGTTTTGGCGGCCGCCCGGGAGGCCCGCCGGGCCGACGCTGAGATATAGTGCCGGGTGCCGACGTAGAGGAAAAAGGCGAAAAACGAAAATCGAAACTCGAAATTCGCTCTCGCCTGGGAGATCCCCTCCTCTTGTAGCTTCTAGCCTCAAGCCTCCAGCCACTAGAACCCTCCCTACTTCCTTGCTTCCTGTTCCGCTCAACCCCATCGAAGCCTTGCGGTATGAATGAGACGTAGGGGCGGTTCGCGAACCGCCCTGCTAACGTCGCGCAGTGTGCCCCAGCGGGTGGGCGTTCAGTTTCGTTCCCATTTTGGGAATTCCTACCACGAGGTGTCGTCTTCCGGGCAGGCTGCCTTGAAAAGATGATGGACTCCTGGGAGAAAATGCGCTACGTACCTTGCCACGGAAACCCGAATACTACTAGCCTCACCGGGCTGTGCTACACTCTGGTCAGTCATGGTCATCCTCAAGCTGACCGATTCTGACGTAATCGGGTTAGCTAAATGGCAGCAGAAGATAGCAAACATTGCGGCGAGGCTGACGACCCGCAAATCCGCGATCGTGCACTCCGGCTTTTCACTTTTTTGCGTGAACTGACTGAGCTGCGCACCAAAACCGTCCGTACCTGCGATCAGTACGATAAGGTCCTGTGGTTTAGCGAAATCCCGCAACAACC
>DATBWB010000222.1 GCA_036514995.1 Candidatus Acidiferrales bacterium | reverse complement strand
TATCTTTCCATCCCCAAAGCGGACACATCACGTGCTACAAAAAGCGGACATTTTAATTTGCTAAGGACATTGAAGACCTTGCGGGTCGGTTGCCTCGTATGCCGTAACGGTTAGGTTTTGGGCAGGGTTTCGCGATGTGGTTCGATGCCGAACAGTTGTGCCGACGGGTCTACTTTTCCTTCTGAGTGCCACTGGTAGGAAACACTGATAATGTTCTAGCAGGCCTGCTATGGCCCTATGCGCACCACGTGGATTTCCAGAGCGATGCCTCGCTCCATGGCGATTTGCGTGTGCTCGCACTCGACGAGGAACGCCGGCGCTGTCTCGACCAGGCGAATGACTGATCCGGCGGTCAGCCCGAAGGCCGCAAGCCGATCGAGCCGCGCCGGAGACTGGGTAGCGATAAAAGCCACGCGCAAGCGTTCCCCGGGCGAGGCCGCATCCAGTCGCATGATAGGCGCAGGCTCCACCCCGGCGTGCTCCGTCTGCTCGGACCGGTTTCGCGCCAGCAAGCAACACGCTCCCGGGGGAATGGGTTTGTCGTGCGGGCAGGTTTCCGGATGGCCGAGCAGGGTGCAGATGGATTCCGTGATCGTGTCGGCAACCAGATGCTCGTAGGCGCAGGCAGCGTCCTCCATGCTCTCCGGCCCCATCCGGAGCACATCCGTGACCAGCCGCTCAGCCAGGCGGTGCCGGCGAATGATGGCTCGGGCGCGCTCGTGGCCTTTGGCCGTCAGCACAAAGCGATGACCGGCGATGCTCAGCCAATCTTCCCTTTCGAGTTCGGCGAGCAATTCGGCGGAAACGTTCGTCCGTGCGCTGGCTCGGAGCCGTTCGAGCGAGGTCTCACTGGCTTCCATGGATGTCCAGGCGGCTTCCAGTGCCTCCTCGATGGGCTGGCTCAGTCGAAATTCGTATGAGTCAGGGCCCCATTCTTTGTTCGACGTATTCATCGCAAGCCAAGCGCCGGAAGCAACCAGCGCATCAGGTGGTTCAGCGTGCCGCCAACCAGCACCGCGAACGGAATCACAAAAAGAGCCAGGATGGTCGCCACTCTGCCGCCAAACTCTTTGACGATCATGAGCAAATTCGCCAGGCAGGGCAGGAAGAGCGTGAGCGTGACCGCCGCCACGATGATTTGAACCGCGTCAAGCTGCCCGCCGCGGGCGAGCGCAAACAGGCCGGCGGCGCCATAATCGCGGCGAAGGAAACCCATCAGCAGCGCGGTGGCTGCCTCGGCGGGCAAGCCGAGCCAGTTCACTACCAGGGGTTTGCTGGCGGCGATCATCTTCCCGAGCCAGCCCCAACGATCAAGGAAGAAAAGCAGCACCGCGCCCAACACAAAAAGGGGCAACGCTTCGCCAAGAAACCATCGTACCCGCATGGCCGTTTTGCGCAGCAGATTTGACCAGCGCGGCATACGTAAGGGCGGAATTTCCAGCATGAAGTCGCCTTGCTTGCCGGGCAGAATCTTCGAAGAGAAATAGGCGACGAGCACGACTTGCGATCCCACTGTCGCCACTACCGTCATCATGCCCCAGAACGAGGATCCGGCCAGCAGCCCCATCAGCACTCCCAGTTGCGCCGAGCAGGGTATGCCGACCGCCAGCACGAGCGTGGTGATCAATCTTTCTTTGCGCGTGCTCAGGACGCGGGTCACAAGCGTGGCCATCGTGTCGCAGCCCAGGCCAAGCACCAGCGGCAGCACCGCTTTGCCATTCATTCCGAAGCGGCGCAACTGCCGGTCGGCAAGGATCGCCAGCCGGGGCAAATAGCCGCTGTCCTCGAGCCACCCGAAGAGCAAGAAGAATCCGGCAAGAATGGGCAGCAAGATAGCCAGGGCGTAGGTGAGGCCCATCGAGACAACCCCGAAGCGGCCGACGAGCAGCTCGCTCAAGAACGGGCCGGCATCGAGCGCGCCCAGCAGCCATTTCACCCCGGGCACCACGCCTCCGCCAAACAGCTTCTTCTCGAGTAAATCTACTGCCCACTGCGCCGCGACCACGCCCACCAGCAAATAGGTCACTGCCAGGATGGCGAGCAAAATCGGCCATCCGGTGGCCGGTCGCCGCAACCATCCGTCCATACGATCCACCCAGCCCTGTACCGTATTGGTACAGGGCCAGCCGCGTGACGAAGCTTCGGCAACTCGCAGCACGCTCTCCGCCAAGGCATTGGCGGTTGCCTGGCGCCAGGCGTGGATGAGGGGACTGCTGCCATTGCCATTTTGTGACAGGGCGCAACCGCTCTGGAGGGGACAGCCAGCGGCGAGACACGCTGCCCGGGTGGAATGCTTTTCACCGTAGATTTTGGACGATTCTAGACTGAAGGATTCTTCCGCCTCGGCAGGTTCCACTTGCCCATTCGATCGTGGCGGCACCGGCGGGCCAGGAGCGCCGGGCTGAAATCCGTTACTTCTAAACCGTCTAGGGACTCGGGCCTTTTCCATGGCGCGCAGCAATTCATCGCGGCCAATGCTCTGCGTGGCCACCATGAAAACCACGTCTATCCCCAGCTCCGCTCCAAGTGCGGCCGTATCGATCTGCAGCCCGAGCTTCTCCGCCTCGTCCAGCATGTTCAGGACAAGGATCAAGGGCAAATCCAGCTCGGCGAGTTGCAGCGTCAGGAGGAGCGAGCGGCGAAGATTCTTGGCGTCGGCAACCTGAACGACAACGTCAGGTCGTTCGCCCCGGAGCATGTTCACCGTCACCCACTCCTCGTCGGAGTGGGGTGCTAGGCTGTTGACGCCCGGCGTATCCACGATTTCGATCTCCTCCGGGCCTTTCCGCCACGTTCCGCGAGTTACTTCGACCGTCGTGCCGGGATAGTTGGAGACGAACGCATACTCGCCGGTCAACAGATTGAAGACCGCGGACTTGCCCACATTGGGGTGGCCGACAAGAAAAACCCGCCGCAGAGACGCCTCTGGCGCGGGTTTAGGAATTGCCGCGGGGACCCTCTCCGGCCGACCCGAAAGGAACCCCGGCTTGTTGGCTATCGCCATGGATCTGTAGGGAGACAAAATGAAACTCATTTTCAACTGGAGCACATCGGCGGCCAAACTGCTTTCAGCGCCATCCAAGAATCACTTCTTTGCATTTCAACGAGTTAGCGAACTCAGCAGTTCCTCCAGCCAGTCCGGCTGTGTCATTTTGCCCGGAGATAGGAGCGGGGCAACCTCCGGTGGGACATTTTGCTCCGGTGTGTCTCGTCTGGAGCAGCGGGATTCATCCGGCCATGGTCGCCTAGGCGACTCGGGCTTGAGCCCGAGAGCCCTGGCGTATAATCGGGCTGCGCGTTTTGCCCGGATGCCATCTGCGGGAGGCTTTTTTGGCCACTCTTGTTGACCCTGACCTCACCCTTGACCTTCTGCGACAACTGATTCGGATACCTTCCGTCAACCCCTCGCTGGTGAGCGGGGCGGAGGGCGAGGGCCGACTGGCGCATATGCTCGAGGACTTTCTGCGTCGCCGCGGGTTGCCGGCTGAGCTTGAAGAGGCCGCGCCTGGACGCGCGAACGTGATCCTGCGCCTCGGCCAAGGTAAACCGGAGTTGATGGTCCTAGCTCACCTCGACACGGTCAGCGGCGAAGCGATGGCGGATCCTTTCACTGCACGCGAAGAGGGCGGAAAAATCTTTGGCCGGGGGGCGTTGGACATCAAGAGCGGTGTGGCGGCCGCTTTTTCCGCGGCGATTGCGCTGGCCGGGGGCTTCTCTCAAGGGAGTTGCCTCTTTGCCGGTGTCGTGGATGAGGAATTCGAAAGCCTCGGCACGCAGAAGCTTATCGAACACCGCCGCGCTGATGCGGCAATTGTTCTGGAGCCGACCCAGTTGCGGGTAGCCCTGGCCCACAAAGGTTTCGCGTGGTTTCGCATCGAGACGGAGGGCCGCGCGGCTCACGGCAGCATGCCCGAGGAAGGCCGCGACGCCATTCGCATGATGGGAAAAATTCTTGTCGAGCTCGATCGTCTCGACGGGGAACTGGCCGGCCGCGCTCCGCACCGCTGGCTCGGCCGCCCGTCTCTGCACGCCTCGGTCATTCAAGGCGGCGTTGAACTTTCAAGCTACCCGGCGCATTGCCGCCTGGAGGTCGAACGGCGCACGCTTCCCGGCGAGTCGCGCGAGCAGGTCGAAACGGAATTGCAAGAGGCCATCCGCCGCACCGGTGACGCTCCTCCCGGGCGAGGACAAATGACCGTCTGGCGCGGCCCCTATGAGATTGCCCCTGATCATGCGATTGTCCGCGCCGTTGGCGAAGCTTGTGGCGCCGTGCTCGGCCGAAGCGAGCTCTCCGGCGTGCCCTTCTGGACGGACACAGCCATCCTGGCGGAGAGAGGGATCCCGGGGGTGGTCTTCGGCCCCGCCGGCGCCAACATGCACGGCGCCGAGGAGTATGTCGAGGCCGGTTCGGTCATCGAGTGCGCCGAAATTCTGGTGCGTACCATCCGCCAATTTTGCAGCAGTTAGCCGTTTTGGTTCGTTCCGGGCTGCTCTGTGTCCTCCGCGCCTCTGCGGTGAGAAAAGACATCTCGAGAACGATCCAACGGAGAATAGCAACCGTGATTCCGGACAACCTCTTCACGCGGCTCGAACAGGACGATTACGAGGAAATTCTGGTGGCCCAGAACCGGGCGAGCGGGCTGCGCGCTTTCCTCGTGATTCATGACACGACTTTCGGCCCGGCACATGGCGGAACCCGCACTCGATGCTACTCGAGTGAGGGGGAAGCGCTTGAAGACGCTCTCCTGCTTGCCCGCGCCATGACCTACAAGGCGGCCCTGGCGGGCATTCCCGCCGGTGGTGGCAAGATTGTGGTTCTGGATCATCCCCGCATGGAGCGGCAGGCCGCCTTCCGGGCCCTCGGCCGGTTTGTCGAGAGTCTCAGCGGGCGATTCTTTACCGGTGGGGATATGGGCACCACCGCGCAGGACCTCCTCTGGATGAACGAAGAAACTTCCTATGTCGCTTCGGAAGCTGATCCGCGCATCGGCGACCTTGCGGAAGCCACCGCCCGTGGCGTCTTCGCCGGATTCCGCGCCTGTCTTGACGTCGCCGGTCTCGAACCCGGCCGGACAACGGTGGCCATCCAGGGGGTGGGCGCGGTCGGCTATCGCCTGGCCGAGCTTTTGCGGGAGCAGGGATCGAAGCTGGTGGTTGCCGACGTGAATCGCGAGGCAGCAGAACGCGCTTGCCGCGCGCTCGGTGCCGTGGCTGTTGAGCCACACGAAATCTACGACGCCCGCGCCGACGTCTTTGCCCCTTGTGCTGTCGGCGGAACGGTGAACCCGGAAACAGTGCCGCGGCTTCGCGCACGTATCATTTGCGGCTGCGCCAATAACGTGCTGGCGGATGCTGCCGTCGGGCAAGAACTGGTCAAGCGGGACATCCTTTACGCGCCGGATTATGTGGTGAACGCCGGCGGGCTGATTCAGGGCGGCAACGCTCACCTGCTCGGCAAAACCGATAACCGCGAAGAACTGGAGGCGATCTATGGCCGGACGCGGGAGATTCTCGAGCGAGCCCGCATCGCGGGACGGCCGACGCAAGCGATTGCCGATGAAATGGCCCAAGCGCGGTTGAAGCGCCCCAAGACTTACCACGAGATGTCCTGGCCCAGAAGGTTCTCGTAGCGCCGGCGTCCCCACCGGCTTGGTTTGAATCGTGGCCGCCTGGAAGGCGGCGCTACGTCGTCTGCAAACTCTCTCAGTGGAATCGAGTTGTGAAACTCAAATCAAAGCGCGGCGAAGAATCAAAGCCGGCTCGCCCCGATTCTATCGGGGCGAGGAAACCGGGCAATGCGGAGGAGTCCATAGGCCCGTCGAGAGGCTCGGCGTAGAGAAAATAGGTGCCAAAAGGCATTCCTCGAATTTCGTAACTCCCATCCAACAATATCTGATTGTTCGAGCAGCTCCAACCGGCGATGCCGCCGGTGACCGCTTCCCCGGAAGTCGCATCCACCACGACGACGTGAGCGCCAAAGATGGGGAGTCCCGGTGAGTCGGCGGCTGCGTCCGGAGGCAGGGTGACCTTACCGCTCAGAATCCCGGTCGTGAGTCCGGGTCCGGTGCCAGCGGCGGGGTAGAGCGCCGCAACACCAATGCGATCATCCGAGGAAAGCGCGCGCCCGGCCTGTCCGGCGGGCACGGCTTCCGGCCACATCGCCGCCTGCCAGAGGGGCGAGTGATCGAGGCCCAGCCAGTGACCAAGCTCGTGGGTGAGGATCGTCTGGAAATCGT
>DATBWB010000221.1 GCA_036514995.1 Candidatus Acidiferrales bacterium | reverse complement strand
GTCATGCCGCCCGCTGCCGTGCGCAGGCACCAGCGGCACAGGCTTTCAGCCTGGGCGCGCCTTTTTCAACACGCTGCTAGAAATTGAAGAGGTAGGACAACTTCACAAAAACCTCGTTGCCGAGATCGTTCAGAGCGGTGGGGCGTCGCTTCTGGTAGTTGTAACCGACGTAGAGCGCGCTGCGGGCGGTAAAGTCGTAGGCGACGATCGAATTGATGCTGAAGTTGCGGCCCAGCTTGTCGTTGTTGAATTGGGCCAGGACGCGGGTACGCCATTTGGGCGTGAACTGTTGGTTGTAGCGCGCGATAAACAGCCGGCGCACCTGGAGCGGCTCGCCAGAAAGGGCGAATTCTCGAACGTAAGTTCCGTTGAACGCCAATTTGGCGCGGCCGGCAAGCTTCAGGTTCGTTCGCGCCTCGTACTGCTCCTGGCGACCGTAATAGTTGTCCCGGAAATTCACGGTTTTGCGTTTGGTGAATTCGATCTCAAACCACACCGGCCGGTTCTCATTTGTCGAAAGTTCCATGCGAACACGAGGCGTGATGTACACGCGCGTCTCCGGCAGGGCGACGAAGTCGGTGTTGAATTCATTGAACCGTTCGCGGTCGTAGGAGTAGCTGGCGTTAAAGTTCCAAAAATTCTTGAACTGGGCACGAAAGCGAAAATCGGCGCCGGCATCCTGGATGCGGCCAAAGGTATCGTTTTTTGCGTCGTAGTTCCATTCGAAGAAGAGTTGCCGAATGCCGCCGCGGTCAATAAAGGGCTTCCAAGTGATGAAACTGAAGCCGGTGTAGCGGTCGTTTTCCGGTTCAAAGCCGATGGCGCTCACGTCGAACCCGCGGCCCAAGAAGGTGCCGCCGAGACCAGTGGAGAATTCATTGGAGTCATAGAAAAAGCCAGATGCCCATGCGAACCGCTGCCACCCGCCGGAGAGGGTGGGGACCCTGTTGGGATCATTGGAAATGGCGCCGTTGCGGCTGACGGCAATCTGGGAAGACCAGCTCACATGCGGGCCGTGAAGGACGTTGAGGTCAATTGCGTGCACGCGCTGCTTTGAGCCGATGTCGCCCGGCTTCTGGTCGCGGTTCACGGTGATGAAACCGATGCTTGATTTTTCCCAGATGTCGCGCTGGAGGCGCAGGACAAAGAAGTTCGCGCCGGGCGATCGTAACGGAATGGGATTGGCGGGGTTGTCCAGGTCGCGGGCATGCTGTTCCGCCGTCCGGGCTTCGAGCAGGCCGATCGTGTATTTGCCAATTTTGCCGGTGAGCTTTCCTCCAAAGAGAATCCGCTGCGGGACGCCATCGGGCAGGCGCGCCCCCACGCGTCGGCTGAAAAACAGATCGAATGGCGTCTTGAAGTAGTTGGCGCCCTCGGTAAAAAACTTGCGTTTCTCGGGGAAGAAAAGCTCGAAGCGGGAGATGCTGATGTTCGTTTCGTCGGCTTCCGTGTCGGCAAAATCCGGATTGACGGCCAGATTGGCTGTCAGATTGGACGTGATTCCCCAGCGCAGATCAAAGCCACCTTCCACCTTGTTGCCGTTTTCTTCCCGGTCGCTCGCCCCCCGGCGAAAGCGTGGAGCGATGTAGGGGATAAGCTCGAGGTTTCGTCCCGGCTCCACCTCACGAATGCCGTTCAGAATGCCGCTCTTTGAGGGTTTCATCACCTGGTCAAAGCGAGTGACAAAGACCCAGCGGTCGTTTTCGTTCTTCCTGACGATCTCGCGGCCAAGGTTGATTCCCCAGGGATGGTCCCCGCGATTGGTTGGGGCGAAGCGGATCGACTTGAAAGGGATGGCCACCTCGACAGCATAGCCCCAATCTTCGATGTGAGCCGCGCTTTCCCAGATACCGTCCCACGTGCCATCGTAGATCTCAAAACCGCTCGCGCCCGCGCTCTCAGTTGCTAGAGCGTCAAATTGGACGCCGCGGGAATTGATGCTGAAGAAATAACCGGTGCGGCGATCACCAAAGGGATCGAGGAGGATGTCCACGCTGTCGGAGTTGGTCCGAGCGTCGTGGGAGTCGAGCCGGGCGACAATTTTGCCGGGTTCAGAATCGAAGCATGTGAAGCCAAAGTAGAGTCTTGAGTTCGTGTAGAAGATGCGAACTTCCGTGCGTTCCGTGGCCGGCTTGCCTTCGTCGGGCTGAGTCTGGATGAACCTAGTGATCGGCTCGATCTGTTGCCAGACAGGCTCATCCAATCTGCCGTCCACGTGAATCACCGCCTCCACGCGGCGGACAGGAATTACCTGAGAGAGGAAATCATTGTTCTGAGTTGTTGCTGGGGTGGGCAGCAAAAAGAGACAACCCAGGCAGCAGGCGGTTACCCGACCGAGCCGGGACTGCAAGCCCTCCCATGTTGAGGCTTCGAGACAAGCTGCCCGAATTCTCCGAGAGTCTTTGGCGGGCAAGCCCGCCCAGGACAATTTGAGGAACAGCCGGAAAGAGTCTTTGGCGGGCAAGCGGCGTCCGACCTCGGCGGTTGTCGCTTGTGATGCGCGGGAGCGGGAGTGAGAATAGGAGTCTGGTGCGGACATGCGACGCAGGGCAAGACTATCATGGCCCAACCGGCGACGACAATTCGAGTTTGCCAAAGCGTGATGAAGTCCATGCTGGAGGAGGCGCGGCGGCACCATCCGCTGGAGTGCTGCGGTCTGCTTGCCGGCCGCCAGGGCTTGATAACCGACATTTATCCCGCCACCAACGCTCTCGAGAGCCCGGTAGCTTTTGAAATTCCGCCGGAGGAGCTTTTCCGCTTCTTTCGCGAGATGCGGAACCGCGGCCTCGAACATCTGGGCATTTACCACTCGCATCCTTCCGGGGATACCCACCCTTCCGCGCAGGACGTCGAGCGAGCGTACTATCCAGATGTTGCCTACTTCGTGGTGGTTTCACACCGCGAGGCAAGAACTGCCTGCGCAGCCTTTTCCATCCGCGACGGCCAGGTTCGGAAGATGGAGCTCGAGATTCTTGAGGCGGGATAGGCGAGAACGTAGTTTTTCTGAAAGCCACACACGATGCCTCCGCGGATTAGCGGGAGGCTGCCTCGAGGTAGAGATCGCGGACGAGCATGGCGGCACGCTCCCAGGAAAAGCGCTTGATCTGCTCGAAGCCTTGCGAGATGACTTGCCGGCGGGTTCCTTCATCGAGTAATACCTGGCGAATGCCGCGGGCGATCTCAAAGACATTTTCGGGATTAACCTGGACCGCCGCCTGACCCACCACCTCGGGCAACGAGGAAACGTTTGAGGTTACCACCGGCGTACCGTGGGCCATGGCTTCCAGCGGCGGCAATCCAAATCCCTCTTGCAGAGACGGGAACACAAAGGC
>DATBWB010000220.1 GCA_036514995.1 Candidatus Acidiferrales bacterium | reverse complement strand
CGATGGTGCCGACGAGCGCGTCACCTCTTTTGCGTCGAAGCTCACCGGTAATGTTCCGGGCGCGTTGGCCGGTCATCTCGGGATCGTCGTGTTTTACAAGGCGGGCTTTTTTATGCGACATCCATCTCTCCTTGGTCCGTCGCCGGCATGTTGTATCCGATTGGAAGAGAAGTGGCGAGCAGGTCTGTAAGCCGGATTCTGTCTCAGCGCCGAAGCTCGGCGCCAAGGGCGATCATTCCTCTGGCCCCGGCATTGCTACCGGGTTCAAGCGGCCTACCCGAGGGTTGTGTCCATCGTGTCCCGCCGGAGCGGGAACTTCAAGGACTCGAGCCGGGCCAGCTCTCCCCTCCTATTTGGCCTTGCTCCGTGTGGGGTTTACCTTGCCCCCGATGTCGCCATCGGAGCGGTGCGCTCTTACCGCACCTTTTCACCCTTATCCCGATATGATCGGGACGGTATGTTTTCTGTGGCACTTTCCGTGAGCCAGCCTTTGAGACTGGCCCCCTGGCCGTTAGCCAGCACACTGCCCTTCGGAGTCCGGACTTTCCTCCCAGGAAGCTCGACGAATCGAGTCCCCCGAGCGATCGCCCGACCTGCTCGCCAAAAGCAATTATAAGCCCCTTGCTTCGGTGGCACAACAAGCGGTGCCTCTTGGGTAGCCTGCTCCCCATTTCACCTTACTGCATCCCTCTGGGCCAAAAGAAACGATTTCGGCACACTCTCGAAGAATTCGGCTGCTCCATTGATGGAAACCAGATACGGGAGTACGATTCGCAAAGCCTTGGCTGTTTAGCATCATGAGATTCAGTTGCGAGGAGGTCAGGGAGCTTGGCCTTTGGTCGGACGATTCGCTCGAGGAGTCGGCGTAGGCCATCCAGTAATGGCTACACCTTGCTTGCACACTTCTACGACCAGTTGCAGGTTCAAGCCCCTGGAATGAACCGTTATGCCCGTCAGAAAGTGCTGGGCAAGATTCTGCCGCGAGTACGCTCGGTGTGTGACCTGGGGTGCGGGACGGGCACGACTGCGTTGGAATTTGCACGGCGTGGACTGAAGGTTTACGCGGTCGATCTCTCGCCTACGATGTGCCGCCAAGCCCGACAGAAAGCCCGCCGCGCGCGACTTCGTGTGCGTGTGATTTGCGCCGATATGGGTGCGTTCCGCCTCCCCGAGCAGGTCGATCTGGTGACCTGCGAATTCAATCCCCTGAATCACCTGCCCCGCAAAGGAGACCTCAGCGGCGTGGCGCGCTCGGTGGCAAGGGCTCTCCACCCTGGAGGCCACTTCTACTTCGACCTCAACACCCGGCGCTCGCTGGAAGAGCTCTACCCTTCCACGCATTGGTTCGAGAAGCGCAATTTCTGCATGCTTCTTCACGGTGGCTACGACCGCCGGCGCAAGAAAGGCTGGTTGGATATCGAGTGGTTCTTGCCCGAAGGGAAATTATGGCGGCGTCACCGCGAACACATGGAGGATGTCTGGTGGACAGACGATGAAATTCGCCGTACCTTGCGTCGCGCCGGCTTTCAGCAGATCCGAGCCTGGGACGCGGTGAAGGTCAGGCCTCCTTCTCTCAAGAGCCGCCCAGGCTACGACATTTACTACCTGGCTCAAAAATCCCATCACTAGCTGGAGCACACGTTAGGCGAAGAGCCATTCTCACCTCAGCCTCTAGTGCCGTTCCAACTATTTGGGGCCATTTTCCGCAAGTCACACGGCATGCTTTATTGATCATCCAGGATCGAGATGTATAGGCTCATCAAGTTGGAACGGCACTAGCCGCCAGGATGATTCCCAGCGAGCTAGACCTTGCCGACCGTCGGAGAATCGAATATCAAGCGCTGCTCCTCTACGGCCGTACGCCACAAACATGCGTAAGAGGCTGGCTTTTGGCGCGGCCGACTCCAGAGCCGGCAAGGCTGGAAGGCGACTAACGCGCGCCGATTGACTTGACTATGGGCGCGGCCTAGGATGGCTGGCCGCGAGGAAATCTCGCGCAGCGCTCGCACCCAAAGGGAGGACGTTCATGCACATCTTCTTGGGAACGACGTATCAAGCCATCAGTAGGATTGCAATTCTCGTCTTGCTGGTTGTTGCGGGGCTGCCGAGCACAGCGGGCACGCGGACTAAGCCACCGGTTATGAAGCCGACGGTTGCCGAGGCGCGGGTCTTCATCGAACAGGCGGAGAAGCGCCTCCTCGAGCTTTCCATCAAAGCGGAGCGCGTTTCCTGGGTGCAGAGCACCTACATCACTGA
>DATBWB010000219.1 GCA_036514995.1 Candidatus Acidiferrales bacterium | reverse complement strand
GTGATCGTGGCTGGCGCGCGCACCCCGATGGGCCGGTATCTGGGCGCGCTCAAAGATTTCACGGCGATGGAACTGGGCGCGATCGCCGGCCGGGAAGCCATTCGCCGTTCCGGGATCGAGCCGGAAGCCTTCGATCACGTGGTGTTCGGCAACGCGCTGCAAACCTCGGCCGATGCTCTTTATGGAGCGCGTCACGTTGGCCTGAAAGCCGGACTTCGAGTGGAGACGCCGGCGCTCACGGTGAACCGGCTCTGCGGTTCGGGCATGCAGTCGATTGTCACCGCGGCGCAGATGATGCTTCTTGGCGAAGCGAAAATCGTGCTCGCCGGCGGGATGGAATCCATGAGCCAGGCGCCCCACGTGATCCGCGGCGCGCGTTCGGGTCTGCGGCTGGGCGAGGGAAAGCTGGAAGACTCGCTCATGGCGGCGCTGCTCGATACTTACTGCGGCTTCACCATGGCCGATACCGCCGACAATTGCGCCAAGCAGTGGGGCATCACCCGCGAGGCTTCCGACGAGTACGCGCTCCGCAGCCAGCAGGCCGCCGATGCCGCCTACAAAGCTTGCCGGCTGAAAGATGAACTGGTGCCGGTTGAGATCAAGAGCGGGAAAACGACCACCTGGTTCAGCGAGGACGACCACCGGCGACCCCAGACAACGCTCGAGGGTTTGCGAACCCTGCCGCCGGCTTTCCGAAAAGATGGTCTTGTGACGGCGGGCAACGCCAGCGGGATTGTGGATGGCGGCGCGGCGGTGGTATTGACCACCGCCCGGCATGCCCAGGAGCGCGGCCTGAAGCCCTTGGGGCGGCTGGTGAATTGGGCGGTGGCGGGCGTGGAGCCGCGGATCATGGGAATAGGGCCGGTTCCGGCTACGCGCGCCGTGCTCCAGAAAGCCGGCCTGAGACTCGAAGACATCGCTCTCGTGGAAGTAAACGAAGCGTTCGCGCCGCAATATTTGGCGGTCGAGAAAGAACTGGGCCTCGACCGCGACAAGACCAATGTCAATGGCGGAGCCATTGCCCTGGGGCATCCGCTGGGCGCTACCGGTACGCGACTGGTTCTGACGCTGCTCCATGAATTGCGCCGGCGCAACGCGCGCTACGGCCTCGCCACCGCTTGCATCGGCGGCGGCCAGGGAATCGCCGTGCTTGTGGAATCGCTGTCCTAATGCCGTTCCCACTGAATCTGCCCGGTCCTGAGCGATGCGGGAAGGGAGGCCGCACACCGCCGGGTGCGAGGCGGGCATCTTGGGAAATCAGCAGGAACGGAACCGGAAGCTGAAAGTCGCGACAGGTCGGGCTCAAAAACTCGATTCCTGCCGATCCTTTCATCCCGAGGCTTCGGGAGGAGGCATCCTGTGGAGATTCAAAAAGTAGGGGTGGTCGGTTGCGGGCTGATGGGCAGCGGCATCGCTCACATTGCGGCGGCGGCCGGCTATCCGGTTGTGGTTCGTGAAGTAAGCCAGGAATTAATCGACAAGGGTTTGAAAGCGATTGAGAAAAATCTGCAACGCCAGGTGGACAAGGGCATTCTTTCGGCGGAAGCCAAGGCGGCCGCGCTGGGACGGCTCAAGGGCACAACGCAACTCTCTGACGTGGCGGGCTGCGATTTGATCATCGAAGCGGTGACAGAAAATTTTGACGTAAAAAAATCCATCTATCAGGAATTGGACCAACTCTGCGGGCCGAATGCCGTCTTCGCGAGCAACACCTCGTCGCTCTGCATCACGGCCATGGCGGCCACTACCAAGCGGCCGGGGCGTTTTCTGGGGCTGCATTTCTTTAATCCGGTGCCGGTGATGAAGTTGGTGGAGGTGATTCGGACGATCGCCACCGAGAGCGAGGTTTTGGAAGCCGTCATCCAGTTCGCACACCGGCTGGGCAAGACCCCGGTGCGCACCTCTGACCGAACCGGTTTCATTGTGAACCGGTTGCTTGTGCCCTATCTCCTGGATGCGGTTCGGGCGCTCGAGGAGGGGGTGGGGACGATTGAAGACATCGATAATGCCATGAAACTCGGCTGTGGCTATCCCATGGGTCCCTTCACGCTGCTTGACTTCGTCGGCCTTGACACAACGATGTACATCGCTGACATCATGTTCGACGAGTTCAAGGAGAAACGTTTTTCAGCGCCCTCGTTGCTGCGCCGGCTTGTGCTGGCCGGATGGGCTGGTCGCAAGACCGGCAAGGGCTTCTACGACTATTCGAATCCGGAGAAGCCAATTCCTAGCAAAGGACTGGAAGCCAGGGGCTGAGGTGGCGGCACAGCGCCTGTAGCTCGGGGAGGACGTCTTCCGTTCACCTGAGGTCTTGGCATCCGGGAAACTGCCTCGGGTGATGCCGCCGACGCGCCACCTGAGCTACCAGCTTTCCTGTCCCGTTTGGTACGAAGACCATTCATCGAAAGGATTCATCTCCATGTCCTACGAGAATCTGCTCTTTGAAAAACGCGCTCCCATCGCTTTTGTCACGGTGAATCGCCCAACCGTCCTGAACGCGCTCAACCGCAAGACGGTGGAAGAGTTGCTGGATTGTTTCGTCAAGGTTCGCGATGACGCCGAAGTGCGGGTGGCCATCTTGACCGGTTCGGGTGAAAAGTCGTTCGTCTCCGGCGCCGACATCAACGAGCTTGCCCGGCAAACGCCGCTGGAAGGCAAAGAGTTTTCGCTTTTCGGCCAGAGCGTATTTGCCCTGATGGAGCACCTGGGCAAGCCGGTCATCGCCGCGGTGAACGGCTATGCCCTGGGCGGCGGCTGCGAACTGGCCATGGCCTGCACGCTGCGGTTGGCGAGCGACAATGCCAAGTTCGGCCAGCCGGAGGTGAAACTCGGCATCATGGCCGGCTACGGGGGAACGCAGCGCCTTGCCCGCCTGGTGGGCAAGGGAATGGCGATGCAGATTCTGTTGACCGGCGATCTGGTCTCAGCCCAGGATGCCTTGCGCATCGGATTGGTGAACCAGGTCACGCCCCTGGCGGAGCTCATGCCCGCCGCCGAAACCCTGGCGAAGAAAATCGCCGCCAACGCCCCGCTCGCGGTAAAATTCACTATGGAGGCAGTTCACCACGGCATGGAGATGCCGCAGGAAGAAGGCCTCTTCCTCGAAGCAACTCTCTTCGGGTTGTGCTGCGCCACCGAAGACATGCGCGAAGGAACGAAAGCTTTTTTGGAAAAGCGCCCGGCAAAGTTCACCGGCCGTTGACCCCGTCCCGGGCGGGGCCAAGAGGTCGAGTGGACGAAGGAAAAGAACGGGGTGAAGAATGGAAAACAAAACAGGGAAAAGCTTGGCTGGCCATCTCGATGCTCGAGGCATGAAGTTTGCAATCGTGGTCAGTCGCTTCAATAGCTTCATCACGGAACGGCTGCTGGCCGGCGCCATGGATGGGATCGAGCGATGCGGCGGAAACCCTCAGGATGTGACGGTGGCGCGCGTGCCCGGGTCGTTTGAGATTCCCGTCGCTGCCAGGCGCTTCGCCGAAACCAAGGAATACGACGCGGTCATCGCTCTTGGTGCTATCTTGCGCGGAGAGACAGCCCATTTCGAATTTCTTGCCCAGGAAGTGACCCGGGGCCTGCAAATCGCTTCCGTCGAGACCGGCGTTCCGATCGGCTTCGGTGTCCTGACCTGCGACACCCTGGAGCAGGCGATTGACCGCGCTGGATTGAAGAGCGGAAACAAAGGTTTCGAGACGGCCCTCAGCGCCATCGAAATGGCCAACCTCATCCGCCAGATGGGAACCAAAAAGGCTGCCGGTCGCTAAATGGGCCGGCGGCGCCAAGCACGCGAGTGCGCGCTCCAGATGATGTTTCAGTGGGAGCTGGGAGGGGGAGATCCGTCTCAGGTAGCTGAAGTTTATTGGGCTGGCGTGAATGTCGGCGACGAGACGCGCTCCTTTGCCAATCAACTCTTCTCCGCGGCCGTCGAGAACCACGAAAAGATTGACGACCTGATCGGCAAGCATTCCGAGCACTGGCGCATCAAACGCATGGCGGCGGTGGATAGGAACATCCTCCGCGTGGCCGTTGCCGAGCTGCTTACCACCACTGAGACCGACGCAGCGGTGATCATCGACGAGGCGCTCGAGATCGCCAAACGTTTCTCGATGCCCGATTCCTTTCAATTCATCAACGGTGTTTTGGATGCGGTGCGGAAAAGCCTGGGAACGGGGTAGCGAAGGCGGCTGCTCGCCGTGAGCCCGCTGCGGCGGACGGAAGGCTCTTTTGGCAACCTTCGGAGGTTGCTGACCTCACCCGAGCTTGCTCGCCGGCCTCCCGCCGCCGTTCCCTTCAGGCTGAGCCTTCCCCGATTGGATCGAGGCGAGCACGACGACCGTCGGTTCAGCGCCCTCCCGATCATACCGTGATCGTTCCCTCGAGAACCCTCACGGCCGAGCCGCCGACGCGAGGAATCAACTGGCCCTTTTGGTTCCTGAGGATCACGACCTCGATCCGCGATGGCCGGCCCATCTCCATTCCCTGTTCGATGTGGATCGTTCGCTCGGGAGCAAAGACGCCGTGCTCGACCAGATAGCTGCCGAGCGCCCCGGCGGCCGAGCCGGTAGCCGGATCTTCAATCAACTCCGAGGGCGCAAAGCTGCGCGCCCGGGCATCGGCCCAGCCGCGAATGTCGAGCGTGAAGACGTAGGCGACAATCCCTTTCGGCCAAAGCAATGCCAGCAGCTTGTGCGGAAACATGCGCACCTTTCTCAACGCCGCTCGCGTCTTGACCGGAACCATCAATTGCTTGAGCCCGGTCGAGACGAATTGAGGTACCAGGCCGTTCCCGCCAATCGCCGATTTTGAAATGCCCAGGGCAGAGGCCAGCCGCTCCACGTTGATTCTTCCCGGGAAAAATTTTGCCGGTGTTTGTTCCATGACCACCCGCTGGACCTTGCCTTCCCGCTCGATGATTTCCACGGGCAGGACGCCCGCGCCTGTCTCTTGCATCACGTGGGTGACGCCTTCCATGCGCGGCACGACGCCCAGCTCAGCCAGCAGCCACCACGTGCCAATCACCGGATGGCCGGCCAGCGGCAGTTCCTGCACCGTCGTAAAAATCCGCACCCGGCAAAGCGCTCGGCGGTCACGCGGTTTTTGCACAAACGTCGTTTCCGATAGGTTCATTTCGCGGGCAATGGCTTGCATCTGCTCCTGGTGGAGGTCGTCGGCGTCGAGCACGACGGCAAGCGGGTTGCCGGTCAGGGGCTTATCCGTGAAGACGTCAAGCTGAAAGAAGCGCAGGCGTTTCAAGATGGGCTCCTCGGGCGCCAATGCCCCCCGTAGCGGACGCGGCCGATCAAAGCTTCACTTCTCGCGCCAGGGCAAGACGCTTTTCCACAGGCGGATGGCTATAGAAAACCAATTCGATCAAGCGGTTCGGTCTTGGTTCAGCCAAATTTTGCGAGCCGAGCTTCTCCATGGACGAAATAAATGCCTCGCGGTCGCGCGTCGTCTCGAGGGCAAAGCGATCCGCTGCTCGCTCCATCTGGCGCGAAAAAGCGTTGGCCATCGGCAACGCCGCCAGGGAAATGGCGGTTCCTGCCAGCATCAGCAGCGGCAGGTTCGCAAAATCAGCAAGCCCTGCAAAACCGAACCATGGCGTGGCCAGGAGCAGCACCCGGTGCGCGGCATAAAACGATGCGAAAGCCAGCGCCGCTTCCAGCGCGAGCCCCCGCCAGAGGTCAGCATGGACATGGTGGCCGAGCTCGTGCGCCAGAATGGACTGAATCTCTTCCGGCGCATAATTCTCGAGCACCGTATCCGCCAGGATAATCCGCCGGGTATTGCCCCAGCCGACGAGCGCGGCGTTGCCGCGAGAGCTTTTCTCGCCCAGTTTCCACTCCCAAACGCCCCGCACCCGTGTCTTCGCCCGCTCGCAAAGTTTCTGCAAGCGCTCGGTCAGATCAGCGTTTTCGAGCGGCTTGAACTTGAAAAACAGCGGAAAGAGGAGAACCGGCGCGAGGTTGGCCAGCACCAAAACAAAAAGAACAAAGACCGCGGCGACGATGACCCACCACAATTCCGGATAACGGCCGAGAGCGTAATAGACAATTTCCAGGGAGGCAAGGCCGAGGAGTGCGCTCAGGACGGAAGCTTTCAGGTAGTCTTTCGCCCAACCGGAGAACGCCTGGCGCGAAAGGCCGTAGCGGCGCTCCAGAAAAAAGCCGCGGTAGAAACTTGCCGGAAGGTGGAGAAACTTCATGGCCGCGCCCAGGACGGTGGCATAGACAAGCAAGGCCAGGGCAGGGTGCCGGAAGACCTGGTAGGCGAAGTCGCGCAGCCAGACGGTTGCGCCGGTCCACAGGAACACGATAATCAGGGCGGTGGAAAGGAGCCAACTCGCGAGGCCGACAAACCGCCGGCTCCGATGATAGCGTTTCGCCATCTGCTCGCCCCGATTGGATCGGGGCTCGCGCTTCCCGGGTTGCTCGGTGGCAGGAACAGTCGCCATGGCCCTCAGGCTAGCAGTTGCGCGCCATTCTTTCAACTTCGCTCAGGACGCGAGCCACCAGCTCAGGGCTGGGCGCTTCCGCGTAGAGCCGCAAAATCGGCTCGGTGCCGGAGGCGCGGATCATCACCCAGCCGGCGTTCTTGAGATAGAGCTTGATCCCGTCCAGATTCTCCCGGTTTTCAACCGGCAAGCCACCGACCTGTTGCAGGGCAGGGTCAGAGAAGAAGGCCACGGCCTTTTCTTTTTGCTCGCCGTGAAGTTCGAGGTCAAAGCGATCATAGAAGTGCGGACCGAAGTCGGCGCTGAGCATCTCAACGAGTTGGCCCAGCGTCTTGCCGTGGCACGCCATCACCTCCGCGAGCAGCAGAGCGATCAACGTGGCATCGCGTTCCGGGATGTGCATCTTGACGCCGATGCCGCCGCTTTCCTCCCCGCCGATCAAGATGTCCCGCTCGCGCATGAGGTCGGCGATGTACTTGAAGCCTACCGGCGTTTCGAAAACCTGCCGGCCAAATTGGGCGGCAATTTTGTCCACCATCTTGGTGGTGGAGAACGTCTTGGCCACGTCCCCGGAGAGTTTGCGCGTCCCGGCAAGGTGCCAGAGCAGGATCGAAAAAATCTTGTGGGAATCAATGAATTGGCCGGTGCAGTCCACCGCGCCGATGCGGTCGGCGTCGCCGTCGAAGGCGAAGCCCACGTCAAAGTTTTCTTGAACCACCTTCTGGCGGAGCGCCTCAATATGAGGGTCGATGGGTTCGGGGTTGATGCCCGGGAAAAGCGGGTCGCGCTGGCCGCGGATCTCGACGCACCCCGCCCCGCCCTTGCCCGGCCCGGCCAGCAGCCGGGGCAAACAGCCTGCCGCGACGCCGTACATCGGGTCGGCGACGATGCGAAGGCCGCTCGACCCGATGCGCTTCATGTCCGCCAGCGTGGCAAGATGATTCAAGTAAGGGGCGATGACATCGAGTGGTTGAATGCGGTCAGGCTTGGCGGGGCCCGGTTCGGCGCCTTCGGCAAGGACGCGCTCGAGATAACTTTCAATCCGGGCGGTAATTTCTGACGACGCCGAACCGCCGTAGCGAGCTTTGAATTTCACGCCATTCCAGCGATAGGGATTGTGACTGGCGGTAATCAGGATGGCGCCGGCCGCCTTCTCCGCCAGAACCATGTAGGAAATGGCCGGGCTGGGGCAAGCCGACGAAGAAAGCAACACGGGGATGTCGAGCGAGGAGATGGTCTCCGCTGCCGCCTGAGCAAAATTCTCGGAGCCCCAGCGACGGTCGTAGCCGACAAGCACACCGCGGCGCCAATCCTCCTCTTCGCGGACGTAACGACCGATGGCCAAGGCCACCCGGCGGACATTGGCGAACGTAAAATCCTCGGCGATGACGCCGCGCCAGCCGTCCGTGCCGAATTTAATCTGCATCGCGGGAATGAAGTATAAGCGAAGGTCGTCCCCCGGGACAGGCAGTCTTGTCTCCCCCTCCCGGGTTCGTCAGGGCACGGCGGAATTCAGAGCAGTCGGCTTTGACTGTTCTGCTCGAGCCACTTCACGATTTTTCCGACGTCCTGGGCCCGCTGGCGCGGGCAAATGAGGAGCGCGTCCGGGGTCTCCACAACAATCAAATCGCGCACGCCGATGGCGGCGACAAACTTCTGCGGACTCCATAAAAAGTTGCCTTTCGAATCAAGGGCCACGTACCGCCCGGCGGAGACGTTTTCGCCGGCCCTTCGCGCCAGGAATTCATACACCGCTGCCCAGGAGCCGAGATCGCTCCAGCCGATCCCCCCGCGGGCGGCACAGGGAATCACCCAGACATCACGCGCTCGTTCCATAATAGCATAGTCCACCGAGATGCTCTGGAGGCCGGGATAGAGGCGTCGAAGAAGGCGCGCGTAGCCTCGGCTGCCGATCGAGCCGGCAATTTCGGATAACCCGGCAAACGTTGCCGGAAGGTATCGGCGGAGATGGCCGAGAAAGGTTGTCACCTTCCAGAAGAAAGTCCCCGAGTTCCAAAAATATCGCCCGGCGCGCAGATAACCGAGCGCGCGCAGAAGCTCCGGTTTTTCGGTGAAGCGTCTTGCGTGGAAGATGGCCTGGCCATGGATTCTGGTCGCCAGCCGACCTCGTTCGATGTAGCCGTACCCGGTCTCGGGGCGAGTGGGTTCGATTCCGAGAATGACAAGATGGTGATCCGAGGCAGCCGCCGCCAGCGCCGCCCGCACGATCCGGCGAAATTTCTCCGGGCGTCGAATGACATGATCGGCCGGAAAAACCGCCATCAAACTTTCACCCCGTCCCGCTCTGCGGGACTGGAGGTGAAAGGCGGCCAGTCCGATGGCGGCAGCGGTGTTGCGCCCCACCGGCTCGGCCAAAATGTGGCGAGCGGGAACGTGCGGAAGCTGCCTGCGAACGGCGGGAACGAGCTCCTCGGTGGTGACCACCCACATCCGCGAAGGAGGAAAAAGAGGCCGCAGGCGCTGGTAGGTCTGCCGGAGCATCGAGCCGTCGCCGACAATGTTGATGAGCTGTTTGGGGGATTGCGCCCGGCTGCGCGGCCAGAAACGAGTGCCTCGGCCACCGGCCAGGATCACCGCGTCAGCGAGCAGCTTTGACTTCATCTTTGCCCCGGCACCGTTCCCGTTTTCCCTTTTGTCGCCCGGGGGAACATCCGGGGTTCCACTGGGGTCTTTGCATCGGCCAAACTGCGTCAGGTGACTTGAGCCGGGCCGCGGCCGAGGTCACCTGAGCTGCATTTTTCCCCTTCGACGCGCGCTAGGCAAACGTGATCCGGGACCAGTCGGCTTCTGTCGCGCCACGTTCGCGCAGCGGCTCGACCCAGTCGCGGGCCAGGTCCGGGACAAGCGCCCGGAGCAGCTTGCTGCCGCAGGCCGGCTGGAGCCGAAAGTAGCCAAGGCTGGCCGGGATGAGCCAGACCTCGCCCCGGCGATATTCGAACGCGCTTGCCCCGTGCTCGATCCTCCCCTCCCCTTCGAGGAAGATGAGCAACTCAAAGCGACGCGTCCGGGTCACTCCGCCGACGGGTTGGTCAAACTCCCAGCTTTCCACGGCAAAGTAGCGACAGGCCGCCAGAAATGTTTCCCCGAGATGCTTGCGCGAAAAAACGATGGGGTTGAGCCGTCCCCCGCACCCGCCTGCCACGGCGGCCCAGCGGATGACGGCGAGCGCCTTCTCGACGTGAAGCTCGCGCGGCTTGCCCCGGTTATCGAGTCGCTCGAAATCATAGAGCCGGTAGGTGAGATCCGAATATTCCTCGATTTCACAAATCGTCATGTCTGGCCCGATGGAATGCACCGTGCCCGGGGGAATAAAGAAGGCGTCGCCCGCCCGCACCGGGATGCGATGCAAGCACTCTTCCGCCGCTCCGGAAGCGATCGCCGCCCGAAGTGCCGGCCCGTCCACGCCGGGCTTGAGCCCCAGAAGGATCTCAGCGCCCGGGGCAGCTTCCACGATGTACCACATCTCCGTCTTGCCGGGCTGGTTCTCTTTTCGGCGGGCATAGTCATCGTCCGGGTGGACCTGAATGGAAAGTTTTTCGCGGGGAAAGAGGAACTTGGCGAGAAGCGGGAAGTGGTTCCCCCGCGGGACGTCAGCCCCAAGGATTTCGTTGGGGATGCTCCGCCAAACCTCGCCCAGCGTCTTGCCCGCCCAGGGGCCATTTTCAAACGTGGCCCCTTCCCCGGTCAGCCACAGTTCGCCGATGGGCTGCGGCAAGTTCACCATCCCGGGAAACAGCGGCGCAAGATTCCGCCTCCCCCACAGACGCGCATCCATGGAAGGTTTCAGTCGCAGTGGAATGAGCTGGTTCACATTTCAAGAGGCGGCCAGCCGGGCAAAGAAGCGCTCCAAGCGGCGCAAACCTTCCTCAATCCGCTCCATCGAGGTGGCGTACGATAGGCGAAGGTAGCCGGGGGTGCCGAAGGCTTCGCCCGGCACCACCGCAATGTGTTCTTGCTCCAGCAGGGCGCGGGCAACGGTGAGTGTGTCGCCGATGCCGTCATGTTTCAAGAAGGCTTTCACGTTCGGATAGACGTAGAAAGCCCCTTGCGGGGTGACGCATTTCACGCCCTGAATCAGCCGCAGGCCTTGCAGGATGCGTCGCCGGCGCCGGGAGTATTCGGCAAGCATTTTCACAACCGATTCCTGTGGCCCCAGCAACGCCTCCGCCGCCGCCCGCTGGGCAATCGAGGTGGGGTTCGAAGTGCAGTGGCTCTGGATGGTCAGCATGGCATGGATCAGTCGTTCCGGCGCCAGCGCATACCCGATCCGCCAGCCCGTCATCGCATAGGTCTTGGAGAGTGAACCGATAATCACCGTATGGGATTTCGCTCGCTCAACGGCGGCGATGGAAAAGGGCTGGCCTTCATAAACAAAGTGAGAGTAGCACTCGTCAGAAATCAGCAATATGTCCCGCTGCCGGCAAAGTTCCAGGATCCTTTCAAATTCTTTCGGGTCCACAACGGCGCCGGAAGGGTTGTTGGGGGAATTGACGATGACCAGCCGGGTGCGTGGCGTCAAAGCTTTCTCGACGGCATCGGCGCGAAGCTGGAAGGAGTCTATTTCGTGCGTCTCGACCGGGACAACCTTGCCGCCGGCAAACTTGATGATGTCCGGAAAGCTGACCCAATAGGGAACCGGCAGGATGACTTCGTCGCCCGGGTTCACCAGGGCGGCGACGGCGTTGAAAATGGCGTGCTTGCCCCCGACACAGACCAGCGCTTCTTGGGTGCGGTAGTCGGTCCCAAAATCAGCCGCGTGGCGGTCGCAGATGGCCTGGCGCAGCTCGGCGATGCCGCCGGTGGCGGTGTATTTGGTGAAGTTATCGTGGATGGCGCGGATAGCCGCTTGCTTGACGTTGTCCGGAGTGGGGAAGTCGGGTTCGCCCGCGCCAAAATCCACCACGTCCACTCCCCGCGCTTTGTATCTCTCCGCCTCCATCAAGACGGCGAGCGTGGGGGAAAGAGCAATCCGTTGCAAGCGTTCGGCGAGTTGCATGGGCGCTATCGCGGCACCTTGTGACGCAGTCGTTCCTCGACGATCGGCGGCACCAACCCCTTGATGGAGCCGCCTAGTTGAAAGATCTCCCGCACCAGCCGCGAGCTCAGATAGCTGTAAGCCTCGGCCGGCATCATGAATACCGTCTCTAACTGGGGTTCCAGCTTGCGGTTCATTAAGGCCATTTGTAGTTCGTATTCGTAATCGGAAATAGCCCGTATGCCGCGCAGGATCACCTGCGCGCCGCGACGGGTGGCGTAATCCACCAGCAGCCCGTCAAAGGTGTCCACTTCCACGTTGGAAAGATGTTTGGTTACCTCGCGCAGCATCATCTCGCGCTCGGGAATGGTAAAAAGCGGGCCTTTGTCAGGATTCCGAAGGAGCGCGACGATCAGACGATCAAAGATTTTGGCGCCCCGCTCGATCAAGTCCAGGTGCCCGTTGGTGATCGGGTCAAAAGACCCGGGATAAATGGCCACCCTTGGTTTTATCGTTTCCCCGGCTGCCATGGCTGCGGGCACATTCTAACCCAGAAGGCCCGCCCTGCTGGAGACGGATTTTTTCTCCTGACCGCCCCTTCTGCCCCGCGGGAACGATCCCGCTAGGCCCGCAAGCCGGACCCATAAAGGGCCGAGAGCAGCCGGGGTGGCGTCGCATCCGCTTTCCTGTAGTACCAGAAGGGCTTAGTACGTTCGTACGGGAAGTATTTGTGACGGGCAGTCTATTGCGTGGCTTCGAAGCCGGGGTTTAGAGTGTTGGCAGCGTGGGGACTGGTGGCGCACGCGGAACGCCGGATTGACCCGGAACGGCGCTCGAAGGCGCTCTTTTGAGAGAGGAACATGAGCGAGAGATTGATCAAGAAACTTCTCGACACAAACAAGGAACTGCTGCTGATCTTCTCGATCTTGGCTTTCGCGGCGGTGGTGAATTTCTTTGTCTCTTCGCAAAGGCTGCTGCTCTCTTTTTACAATTTGCCGACGTTGTTTGCAGCCTACTATTTTGGCCGCAAGCGAGCGGTTCAAACCGCCATCGCCTCCATTCTGACTGTGATTTGGGTGGCCCTCGGTAATCCGATCGTTTTTGCCGCTGGGAAAATCCAGCTCGCTCATCGAACCCTGGACGTCTATCTGGATTTGGTGACCTGGGGCTCGTTTTTGGTGGTCACCGCCTATGCCACCGGAACGCTCTACGAGCGCAAAGAACAGCATTTTCATGAGCTGCGACAAACCTACGAGGGCATCCTGCTCATCCTCAGCCACTTCATGGCCAATGACAAGTACACCCAAAACCACGCCTATCGTGTCTCCGTCTTCTCCTCCAAGATCGCGGGCCACATGGGTCTGAAGGAAGAACAGATTGAAGACGTGCGGGCGGCAGCGCTGCTGCACGACCTCGGAAAATTGGACATCAGCCGCGACATTCTCTACAAGGCGGCTCGGCTCAGCGAAAGCGAATACAAAGAGATGCGCTCTCACGTGGTTCAGGGCGTCAACCTCCTGAAGCCGATCGGCGGTTCGCTCAAGCGCGTCATCCCCATTGTTTTGGCCCACCACGACAAGTTCGATGGCACCGGCTACAATCCGCTCCAGGGAGAACAGATCCCCATCGAAGCCCGCATCTTGTCCGTGGCCGATGTCTATGATTCCCTCACCACCGATCGCCCTTACCGCAAGGCGATCTCGCCCTTCGAGGTGCGGGAGATGATCGTGCAGGGCTCAGGCAAGGATTTTGACCCCAAGGTGGTGGCCGCTTTCGAACGAGCCCTTCGCAACAACGAGTTTGAAATCCCGGAATTTCTGGTCTGAGATGACTGCCACTCAACCCGGCTAGAATGCGGCCCAAAAGCAAATAACCCCTTTCGACTCGCCATTCTTGACAAATACCCGAATTTAACGGTCTTATATTGGGGCAGATAGGCTCTATCCTGTTGGATTGTAGTAACTTAATGCTCTTGACAGAATCGTGAAAAAGTCTTAGTATGAATATGCGACAAATTTAGTCGCATATTATGCTGAAACTTACAAAGAAAGCAGACTACGGATTGATTGCGGTGAAGCACTTGGCTATGAGAGGCCAGGCAGCTTCCTGCAGCGCCACCGACATTGCCGAGTCTTACGGGATCCCGGCGCAATTAATGGCGAAGGTGCTGCAAAAGCTGACCAAGCGGGGCTTGCTGGTTTCGCGGCACGGTTCGAACGGCGGTTACGCGCTTGCCCGGGCGGCCGCGGACATTACCGCCCTTGAGGTGATCAGTGCGATTGACGGACCACTCTATATCACCTCGTGCGTGACGACCCACGGCGACTGCTACCAAACGCCGCGCTGCACGGTGCGGGAGCCGCTACGCAAGGTCAACGACAGCATTCTGCAAGTTTTGGGTACGATCCGGATTTCAGAACTGGCCGCTGAAGGGACGCCCCGGCTGGCCACAGAATCGGTGACGATTCGAACTTAAGGAGCAGGCGATGGCCATCAAGCTTCCGATCTACATGGACAATCACGCCACGACACCGGTGGATCCGCGGGTGGTGGAGGCGATGCTGCCTTTTTACAACGAAAAGTTTGGCAATGCCGCCAGCCGGAATCATGCCTTCGGCTGGGAGGCAGAGAAGGCGGTCGAGGACGCGCGAGCGACCATTGCCCGCCTGATCAATGCCTCGTCAAAAGAGATTATCTTCACGTCCGGCGCAACCGAGTCAGACAACCTGGCCATCAAAGGGGTCGCCGAGATGTATCGCGAGAAAGGCGACCACCTGATCACCTGCGTCATCGAGCACAAGGCGGTGCTCGACACCTGCAAGCGTTTGGAGAAATACGGCTTCAAGGTGACCTACCTGCCCGTGGCTGGTGACGGCCTGATTGATCTGGACGAACTCAAGCGCGCCATCACACCCAAAACAATTCTCGTCACCATCATGGCGGCCAACAACGAGATTGGCGTGGTCCAGCCGGTCGAGGAGATCGGAAAGATTACTCGTGAGCGAGGTGTCTTGTTCCACACCGACGGCGTGCAGGCGGTCGGCAAGATCCCGATGGATGTCCAGAAAATGAACATTGACCTGATGTCGCTGACCGGGCACAAGATTTACGGACCGAAGGGCATCGGGGCCCTTTACGTTCGCCGCAAGAATCCGCGAGTGCAGGTTGCTCCGATCATTGATGGCGGCGGGCATGAGCGTGGCATGCGTTCCGGCACGTTGAACGTGCCCTCGATCGTCGGTTTCGGCAAAGCCTGCGAGCTTTGCGAAAAGGAGATGGGCGACGAAGCCGCCCGGCTGGGCCGGCTGCGCGACCGCCTGAAGGACAGAATCTTCTCGCAGCTTGATGAAGTCTATGTCAATGGCTCTTTGACGCACCGCCTGCCCCACAACATGAACATCAGCTTCGCCTACGTCGAGGGTGAATCGCTCCTGATGGGTATCAATGACGTCGCGGTCAGCTCGGGTTCGGCCTGTACCTCAGCCACCCTCGAGCCGAGCTACGTGCTGAAGGCATTGGGGGTGGGCGAAGACCTGGCCCACACCTCGATTCGCTTCGGCCTGGGCCGGTTCAATACCGAGGAAGAGGTGGATTACGTTACGGCTCGCGTTGTCGAGACGGTGAATCGCCTGCGCGAACTCTCCCCGCTCTACGAGATGGCAAAAGAGGGCGTGGATCTGAAGAAGATGCAGTGGACGGCGTAATCGAAAGCGCCGGAACGAATTTTGGAAGTTGGTCTGCGAGTTGAAACACAACGGAGGTTCGGATGGCTTATTCCAACAAAGTGATCGACCACTACAACAATCCCCGCAACGTCGGCAGCATGCCCAAAGAAGATCCTGACGTGGGCACGGGGCTGGTCGGCGCGCCGGAGTGCGGCGACGTGATGAAGTTGCAGCTCAAGGTCAACCCGGAGACGACGGTCATTGAAGACGCCAAGTTCAAGACCTTCGGCTGCGGGTCGGCGATCGCCAGCTCATCGCTCGCCACCGAGTGGGTGAAGGGCAAGACGGTGGAGGATGCGCTCAAGATCAAGAATACCGAGATCGTCAAAGAGCTTTCGCTCCCACCCGTCAAAATCCACTGCTCGGTGCTGGCCGAAGACGCTATCAAGGCTGCCGTCCGCGACTGGAAGAAGAAACGGGGGGAAGAGGTTCCCACAGCCCACGCTGCCATTCCGGCCTCGACGGCGAGCCCCTCGCAGAGCTAAACTTTTCGCTGCGCCCATTCATCGTTGCCCTTCCGGCAACGCGGGAGTCTGATGATCACGGTTACTGAAAAAGCGGCGAAGAGGATCCGCGAACTGCTCCAAAAGGAAGGCATCCCGATCGAAGCCGGTGGGTTGCGCCTGGGCGTGCAGGGCGGCGGCTGCTCCGGTCTCACCTACGCGATGAGAATCGACAAGCAGTCCAGGCCGAGCGACAAGGTGTTCGTCCAGGATGGCATGCGCGTGTTCGTGGATCCCAAGAGCTACCTCTATCTCGCAGGTACCGTCCTCGATTTCAAAGAAGACTTGATGCAGCAGGGCTTTGTTTTCGAAAACCCGAATGCGTCGAAGACCTGCGGTTGTGGCACTTCCTTTTCGGCGTAGTCCCAAATCGTCGGACGGTCGGGGTGGGAAACGGCGCCAGAGGGGAGGAGCGGCCGGCCATCGCCCCGCCCCAGCGGCGGAGCCAAATCTCGAATGGACTTGGAGCGGTTGGCTGCGTCCCGAACGCTCGGGACAGGAAGCGCCAACCATTTTTTGTGTGTGGAGGCGTCGGTAACCGGGCAAAGGTTGAAGTCGGACTCGGACCGCGGACCGTTTCGATGAGCAAGGACCAACCCAAGCCGACCACCCTCACCCCGGAAGGCGCGGTGCTTCTTTGTTGGAGTTGCCAGGCGCCGGTCGGGGGTGACCCCTTTTGTCGTTCCTGCATGAAGATCCAGCCGCCGGCACAGGAGGATTACTTCCTGGCGCTCGGACTGGATCGAAAGCTGGCGCTGGCCGCCGGCGATCTCGAAACGCGCTTTCACGAAATGAGCTGGAAGCTGCACCCCGACAATTTTCACAAGGCGTCAGCGCTGGAGCGAACGCTTTCCTTGAAGCAATCTTCGATTTTGAACGATGCCTATCGCACCTTGCGCCACCCGGTGGCCCGGACGGAATATCTGCTCCGCATCGAAGGCGCTCGCCGGGAGGGAGCCAAGAAACAACAAGCTCCGCAGGATCTGCTGGAAGAAGTCTTTGCCTTGAACGAGTTCCTCGATGAGATGCGCATGGAAAAGAGAGCGGGCCACGCCGTGCCGGAGGAGTTGGCCGGGCGCCTCAAAGAAGCGAAGAAAAATTTTGAAGCGAAATTAAAAAAGGTGGACGACGAGTTGACCGCAACGTTCGGGAATTGGGATGCCCTGCCCACCGGCGCTGCGGCCGAGGCAAAAAAGCCGGTGCTGGATCGCTTGAATGCGATCTTGAACCGCCGCTCCTATATTCGCAATCTGCTCGAGGATGTGCAGGAAGTCATGGAGGTCTGAGCACGTTCATGGGGAAAGTGGTCGGAATCGATCTTGGCACAACCTTCAGCCTGGTGGCCTATACGGAGTTCGGCCAGCCGAATTGCATCCAGGGGCCGGCGGGGACGACACTGTGTCCCTCCGTCGTTTCGCTCGATGAGGACGGCCAGGTTGTGGTCGGCGAGCTGGCGCGCCAGCGGCTGCTGACCCATCCGGAGCGCACCATCTATTCCGTCAAGCGCCTGATGGGCCGCGGCGTGGAAGATGTCCGCGAGGAATTGAAGATTTTTCCGTTCCGGATCGACGAGAAAAGCAAGAACGTGATTCGCGTCCGGCTCGGCGGTGGCGCCGAACACCGATCCAATCGGGGCGAGCGCGTTTTTACCCCGCCGGAGATTTCTGCCTTCATCCTCCGCGAGTTGAAAAGCTGGGCGGAAACGTTCTTCGGCGAGGAAGTGGATCGGGCGGTGATCACCGTGCCCGCCTACTTCAATGACTCCCAGCGCCAGGCCACCAAGGATGCGGGCACGCTTGCCGGGCTTGAGGTGCTTCGCTTGGTCAATGAACCGACCGCCGCCTCGCTTGCCTACGGGCTCGACAAACGGCGGAACGGCAGGATCGCGGTGTACGACTTCGGCGGCGGGACGTTTGATATTTCCATTCTCAAGCTCAAGGACGGCATTTTCGAGGTGCAATCCACCAATGGCGATACCCATCTCGGTGGCGATGACATTGACAATTTGCTGGTGGAGTATTTGGTCGAAAAGCTCAATGCCTGTTTTGAAGACAGGCAGCCTCTCGATGCGCTGGTCAGGCAGCATCTGAGAAAGCAAGCGATCCAGATCAAGCATGAACTCAGCGTGAAGGAAACGGTTGCCGTTCACCTGGCGACGTGGGACCTGCCTCAAGGGAATCACGGATCGGGGGCCGATAAGCTGCAGTTGTCCTTCGACCTCAGCCGGGCTGAGTTCGAGCAAATGGTGGAACCGATCATTGAGCGCACGCTGGGTCCGGCGCGATTGGCCCTGAAGGATGCCGGGCTAAAACCGGCGGAGATTGATGAAGTGGTCTTGGTCGGCGGCTCGACGCGGATGCCGTTGGTGCGGCGGCGCGTGGAGGAGTTGTTTGGCCGCAAGCCGCACTGCGAGTTGAACCCGGATGAGGTGGTGGCTCTCGGCGCCGCCGTTCAGGCAGACATCCTTGAAGGCGGCGTGAAGGACATGCTGCTGCTGGACGTGACGCCGCTCTCGCTCGGGATTGAGACCATGGGCGGCGCGGTGGCCAGGATCATCCCGCGCAATTCCACCATTCCTGCCAGCGCCAGCGAAATGTTCACGACGGCAGTGGAGGGGCAAACGAGCATTGACATCCACGTGCTCCAGGGCGAGCGGGAGATGGCCCGGGATTGCCGGTCGCTGGCCCGCTTTCAGTTGAAGCCGATCGCCCCGGCGCCGGCTGGACTGCCCCGGATCGAAGTGAAGTTTTTGATTGACGCCAACGGGATTTTGACGGTGGCGGCGGCTGATCTCCACACTGGCCGCGAGCAGAAGGTGGAAGTGAAGCCCTCGTACGGCCTGAGCGAAGCGGAGATCGAGCGCATGATTGAGGAGTCCTTCACCTTCGCCGAGCAGGATTTCAAGCAGCGCCAGTTGGTTGAGGCGCGCAATGAGGCGGAAGCGATCTTGAAAGCGACGGAAAAGTCGCTGGGCGACGAGTCGGCATCGCTGCTGGGCGCCGGGGAACGCGCCGCGATCGAGGCTTCCCTGGCGGAGTTGAAGGCGGTGACGACCGGCGAGGATTACAAGAAGATCCGCGAGGTGATTGACCAGCTCAACCAGGCCACCTATCACCTGGCCGAGATCTTGATGGACAGCGCCGTGCAAGCGACTTTGAAAGGGAAGAAGTTGAATGAAGTTTGAAGATTCTTCGGCGGGATCAGCCGTATAGTGGATTATGTCGGTGAAGATCACATTCTTGCCGCTCAACAAAACCGTTGAGGTGGACCTCGAAACGATGCCCTATCGGGAGCACGGCAAGCCGCATTCGTTCCTCGATATCGCCCTCAATAACGGGATTCACCTCGAGCACGCCTGCGGCGGGAATTGCGCCTGTACCACCTGTCACGTGGTGGTAAAGAAAGGCATGGAGCTGCTCAGCGAGGCGCAAGACGATGAACTGGACAAGCTCGA
Source organism: Candidatus Acidiferrales bacterium (assembly GCA_036514995.1). Lineage (NCBI taxonomy): Bacteria > Pseudomonadati > Acidobacteriota > Terriglobia > Candidatus Acidiferrales > Candidatus Acidiferrales bacterium. The sequence continues at coordinate 34,192 of DATBWB010000219.1, read as the reverse complement.
CATGGCGGCTGACCTGCAACTCAATTCCCGGCTCGGCTGCCAGTCGGTCATCACCAGGAACGAAGGTGAGATCGTGATCGAGATTCCCGCCTGGAACCGGAACTACGTGAGTGAGGGCGGCGAGTCGTCCATGGTCACCGCCAAGAAAGAGGATTAGTCATCTCCGAGGCGTCGGGACTCCTGTCACTCGGGAGCTACTCGGCTGGGGGGAAAGCACCATGCCTGGCAACTTGACCTGGGATGACGCGGAAGACATCGCTCTGAAGTTGATCGAACTCCACTCGGACACCGATCCGATGACGCTTCGCTTCACCGACCTGCATAAGTGGGTGACGGAACTGCCCGACTTTGGCGACGACCCAAAGGGGTCAAACGAAGGGAAGCTCGAAGCCATCCAGATGGCCTGGTTCGAGGAATGGAAGGAGAAGCAAGAAGGCTAGAGTTCGAAACTCGAAACTCGAAACGCGAATCTGAAAGGTGTTAAGCGCTTAGAACTAAACGGGTTTCGAGTTTCGCTTTTCGAATTTTGATTTTCGAATTGTCCTGCCTTGTCAATTCAGCGGATTTCTTCTAATGTAATACAAATTGGATTCTCAGCAGCACCCTGGCGCCATGGTGCAATGGTTAGCACGGCAGTCTTTCAAGCTGCAAATGCGGGTTCAATTCCCGCTGGCGCTACCAATACCCGCAGCCCGGGATTGTCCTGACCCCGCCACGGCCGAGGAATAGCTTGCGCGGGGAACTCCCTACCGATGTACAATGCTGCCTGGAGTAGAGGAGCTGGGTTTCTCCGCCTGAGGCGGATCTCCCTTCACGTTGCCGCGGAACACTCGCATTCGTGTTCGATCCGCCCGGTGGCGACGCCCGTGGGCGAAAAGAGATTGAGCGCTGACGATCTCAAGGCGCATCGAGACTTCCCATTTTTCCCACACTCTTTCCGCTTGGTTCCCCTCTCTCAAAACTGTTGCGAAGCTGACTAAAGACTAACCTCGAAAAGGAATTTCGCAGGAACGCGGCGATGCGTTCCTGGAACATACGCGAAGGAGGTCACCCATCATGCCGACGTCCAAAGAATTCGCCATTCGCATGGAAGATCGGCCCGGCACTCTCGGAAAATTCTGCCGGGCGCTGGCCGACCGCGGAGTGAACATTCTGGCTTTCCAATCGGTCCCCTTTGAGGGAAAGAGCCTGGTCCGCCTCGTGGTGGATAATCCGGCGACGGCCAAAACGGTCATTGATAGCGAGCAACTGGCCTGTACAGAGACTGAAGTCGCGCAAGTCAAACTTCCACACCGGCCGGGCGAGTTGGCGCGAGCCGCTTCGCGACTCGGTGAAGCCAACATCAACATCAACTACGCCTACGTCGGGGTCGAGCCGGGGACGAATGCGCCGCTGTTGATTTTCGGCGTTGCGGAAGTCGCCCGGGCGGTGGCCATTTTGGAGCAAGCCACTGCTGCGGCGGCGATCTAGAGCCTGCACGCGGTCATCTCTTGTGGGCTGCCGCTTTCGCGGGCACCCCGCCGCGGGAGGGTCGTCGCGCCTTTGGCGGATAGTCCGCCCGAAGGGGGGGTGTTGGTCATTTCCGGCGCGAGAGGTCCGGCACGGCTTGAGGGGCTTGCCTTGTACGGAGTTCCTCCCGACCATGGGCCGGTCAATCCGCTCGAACAGCATTCGATGCGACAGCAGAGCGACAGAACACCTGTGAAGGAACTCCAGGTAGCCGCGAAACCCCCACGGCTTTGAACTTTCTTTTGACCTCGCTTTTGACCTTCCAGGGCCGGATGACCCCTGCGTAACCCCTCGCATAAAGTCGCTTGACAGCGGGCAACGTGCCGCGATTGAATAGATTGATTCAGCGCATCCTGAAGACCTTCATGAGGGGGCACAGATCAGGGGGTGGAGTGTATTTCTTTTTGGCGGCGCGACTCGTCGGAGCGCAGGCCTGCGGCTTTTTGGGCCCGGTGGTGAACTGACTTTCTGCGGTAGAAGGCTGCTCCGGCGGATGCTCGCCCCGACTCGTTCCCGGCTCGCGCATCCATAGGGGGGAAGGGTCATTTTTGTCCTACATTGATTCGTGTTTGGGGAGGTGGCCTTCCGGGGCCAGGCTGAGGGGGAAGGAGAAATGAAAGAAGTCACGATCGGAATTGGCGGTGCGGCCGGTGATGGTCTGGACAAGGCCGGGGATGCTCTGGCCAAGACCGCTGCTCGCCTCGGGCTCTACCTCTATGCCTATAACAGCTACCAGTCGGTGATTCGCGGCGGCCACATCTGGCTGCGCCTTCGCGTGGCTGAGGAGAAAGTCTATTCCCACGGCGACCACTTGAATGTGCTCATGGCTCTCAACCAGGATTCGATCGAGCGGCACGCGCGGGAGGTCGAACCCGGCGGAGCAGTGGTGTTCAACGCGGACAAACTCCATTGCGATGCGGTGTTGTTGCCCGACGGCGTCGTCCCGGTGCCGCTTCCGGTCACCGAATTGGCCAAGGCGGCCGGTAAACTCCAGCCCGTTATGCAAAACACGATCGCGCTCGGCGCTGTTCTCTTCCTCCTCGGCCTCGACTTTGAAATGGCCGGGGGAGTGCTCAGGGATACCTTCCTGTACAAGGGCGAGGCGATTGTAGATCAAAACGTGCGACTTGCCCGAGCCGGCTACGACTACGCCCGGCAGGCGTTTGTTCCGCTGGACTATTCCTGGAATTTTTCCCGCTCTCGCCGGCTGTTTGTCACCGGCAACGAAGCGATCAGCCTGGGCGCTGTCGCCGCCGGTTGCAAATTCTATTCCGCCTATCCCATGACGCCGGCCTCGGCGATTCTGCACTGGATGGCCAGCCACGGAGAGCGCTGCGGCGTGGTCGTCAAGCAATGCGAAGACGAGCTGGCGGTGGTCAACATGGCGGTCGGCGCCGGCCACGCCGGCGTGCGCGCCATGTGTGGCACCTCGGGCGGCGGTTTTGCTTTGATGACGGAAGCGATTGGCCAGGCGGGCATGATGGAAGTCCCGGTCGTGATTGTCGAGGTGCAACGCGGCGGGCCTTCCACGGGCATACCGACCAAGACCGAGCAGGGGGACCTGAACCAGGTTTTCGGCGCCTCTCAGGGCGACTATCCCCGCGTCATCCTTGCCCCCGCCGATGTGACCGATTCCTTCTGGACCACAGTCGAAGCTTTCAACCTGGCGGAAAAGTATCAGCTTCCGGTCATCATTATTTCGGATCTCCTCCTCTCGGAGCATCCGGAGACGGTTGAGGCGGACGCCTTCTCTCACGACGTCCCGATCGAGCGAGGCGAGCTGGTAACCGAATGGAAGGGCCAGGGCCCTTTCAAGAGGTATGCGTTCACGCCTTCGGGAATCTCGCCGCGAGCGCTGCCCGGAACCGAGGGCGCGGTTTACGTGGCGGCGACCGATGAACACGATGAGGAAGGCATCCTCATCAGCGACGTTTTCACCTCTCCGCCGGTGCGCCGCAAGATCATGGAGAAGCGCATGAAGAAGCTGGAAGCGCTTCGCAAAGAACTCGCGCCGCCGAAGCTCGAGGGGCCTCGGGAAGCTGAGGTCACGCTGATTGGCTGGGGCTCCACCCGAGGCGTCATCCGCGAAGCGGTCGCGCAGCTCGCAGCCGAGGGCATTCCCTCTAACCAGCTTCACTTCAAGGTTCTCTTTCCCTTCCATGCGGAAGAGGCACTGGCGATCTTGAAGACGTCGAAGCGCACGGTCTCGGTCGAAGCGAATCAAACCGGTCAATTCGCCCGTCACCTCCGGGCTGAGACTGGATTCACCGTGGACCACCAGATTCTCAAGTACGACGGGGAACCGTTTGAGCCGCAGCATATCGTCCACCAGGTCAAAGCGATCCTGGATGGCCGGGCGCGTTCGCTCGATGTAACGGCGGACGAGGCCCGGGAGATGGCCTACCACTACATTCGCTCCCATCTCGGTGAGGACGTGCGGCCGGGCCAGATTGCGCAAAGCGACGGTGATGGCCTGGCCGAGCCTGTCTGGCTTGTGGAAATCGTGAGCCGGGATGGCGGAGAGAAACGGGGCGAGCTGCGCATTGGCGTGGAAACGGGTTCGACCTATACCTGGCATCCGGCTGTTTCGTAACTGGGGGAGGAATTTCCAATGGCAACGGTGATTGAACTTCCGCTCGATGTTTTTCAAGGATTGGCGGAACCGGACTGGTGCCCCGGCTGCGGCGACTTTGGCGTCCTGAAAGCGGTGAAGATGGCCGCCAGCAAGCTGGGTATTCAGCCGAAGGATCTACTGCTCGTTTCCGGAATCGGCTGCTCCTCGAACCTGCCGGGATTCATGCACGCCTATGGCGTCCACAGCCTTCACGGGCGCGCGGTGGCCGTGGCCAGCGGAGCCAAGCTGGCCAATCACGACCTGAACGTGGTGATCACCGGGGGCGATGGCGACGGCTATGGCATCGGCATCGGCCACTTCATCCACGCCATGCGCCGCAACCTCGACCTGACCTACGTGGTCATGAACAATCAAATTTACGGCCTCACCACCGGCCAGGCTTCGCCCACCACCATGAAGACGATGCGGACCAAATCCACCCCGCGCGGCAACGTCGAGTTGCCCGTCAATCCCATTGCCTTAGCGCTGGTTTCCGGCGCTACCTATGTGGCGCGGGGCTTTTCCGGCGAGCCGAACCACATGGCCGATCTCATCGCCGGCGGCATCGCTCACCGCGGTTTTGCCCTGGTGGATGTCTTCAGTCCCTGCGTGACCTACAACAAGCTCAACACCTATCCCTGGTTCAAGCAGCGGGTGTACAAGCTGGAAGCCCTTCCCGCGTACGATCCCGCCGATGCCGAAAGCGCTTTGCAGAAATCTTTTGAGTGGGGCGACAAAATCCCGCTAGGACTTTTCTTCAAGGATGAGCAACCCACCTACGAAGATTCCGAGCCGGCGCTCAAGCAGGGTCCTCTCGTGCGCCAAAAGCTGGGTCTCGACCGGAAGCTGTTTGAGTCCCTGGTGGACGAATTGATCTAGTGATGTGTTCAAACGCTCGCGTGGGACACGCCCGCTCGCGCTTCATCTTCCTCATGACAAACAAGCTGATTCTGATCCTGTTGCCGTCTCGAAAAAAACCGGGTCGGTGCTGGCAAGATGCCCGCCGCGTGGTCGCTACGGTGGGGGTTGTGGTTGGTGGAAGAGCGCGAGCTTGCCCACCTCACATTCTTTGGCGATGCGCGGCCGCGCTGGCCCCGATGAATCGGGGCTGGCAGTTTCAAGTCGTTCCGTGCTCCCCTGCTCTCGGCTCTCGACAATCTGCCCCAAATTGTGTTTCGATATTCGACTTTCTGTCCCTGACCGACGGCTTGGCGGCTGGGTGGGACGGCCCAACAAATCGTCTGCCGGCTGCGTCAACTCACCCAAAGCCCTATCTGATGCAAACGCAATAGAATAGCCCGGCTTCTATCCAGAACATTTGTCAAGACTTAGCTTTGCATTCTAAGGGCTACGAGACGCCCCCGGCGGCATCCGGGGTGCAACAAGTTGTCCCTGAAGGAGTGTGTATGGGTTCATCAGAGACCAAGAGGTTCCCCTTCCCCGGCGGGCGAACTACTGCGGATGGTTCCGGGATGGTTGTCTGGGTGGAAAGCCATATTAGTCAAGGCGCCTGCGCCTACCCGATTACTCCGTCCACGCCGATGGGCGATGGCTATCAGGCCGAAGTGGCCAACGGCAAAAAGAATCTCTGGGGCGAGCAGCTCAAGTTTCTTGAGCCCGAATCCGAGCATAGCTCCGCCTCCGCCTGCGAAGGCTTTGCTGCCGCTGGCGGACGGGTGAGCAACTTCACTTCCGGCCAGGGCCTCATCCTCATGAAGGAAGTTCTCTACGTCATTGCGGGTAAACGACTGCCCGTAGTCTTTCATATTGGCGCGCGCGCTCTTACCTCGCATTCCTTGAACGTGCATTGCAGCCACGACGACATGATGGGCGTGGCCGATTGCGGCTGGGGCATGCTTTTTGCTCGCAATGCCCAGGAAGCGGGCGACTTTGCGCTGATTGCTCGCCGTGCTGCCGAGGATTCCGAGACGCCCTTCTTCAATGTTCAGGATGGCTTCCTCACCACTCATACGATTGAGTCGGTTCTCCAGCCTGAACCGGAGATGATGAAGCAGTATCTGGGCAAGCCGGAGGACAAACTGCGAAGAATTTTTGATCCGGAAACCGGCACGATGAGCGGCGTGGTTCAGAACCAGGACAGCTACATGAAAGGCAAGATCGCCCAGCGCTGGTTCTACGATCGGGTGCCGCAAGCGCTGGCCAATGCCTTTGAAGAGTTCTATTGCTTGACCGGCCGCCGCTACGATCCCGTCATGGGCTATCGGCTGGAAGATGCCGACTACGTCCTGGTGGGCATGGGCTCGATGATGGACACCGCTCGCGCCACCATTGACTACATGCGAGCGCACCTGGGGGCGAAAGTGGGTGTCCTGGCCGTTATCGCTTTTCGGCCATTCCCGGGCGCTCGGATCGTCGAAGCGCTCAAGGGAGCCCAAGCCATCTCGGTCATCGAGCGGATGGATGACCCTCTCGCGCAGTCGAATGCGCTTACCCGCGAAATCAAGGCTGCCTTCGCGGAAGCGATGAACAGCGTGCCGGGATATCCGAAGATCGATCGCATCCCCCAAATCTTTTCCGGAAGCGCCGGCATGGGCAGCCGGGACGTCCGCCCGGGCGATTTTGTCGGAGTTGTCCAAAACATGAGGAATCCGAACGGCCGGCGCTATTTTGCTCTGGGTATCAAGCATGAGCTGGCGCTCCCGCGGCTGGTCGACCCGGACGTGCGCCCGCGCGGCGCATTCTCCATGCGCGGCCACTCGGTGGGCGGCTACGGCTCGGTGACCACCAACAAGGTGATTGCCAGCCTCGCTTCCGACCTCTTCGGCCTCCACTGCCAGGCTTACCCGAAATACGGTTCGGAAAAGAAAGGCATCCCGACGACCTTTTACCTGACGCTGGCCGACGAGCCGGTGCTGACCCACTGCGAGTTGGTGGAAGTGGATTTCATCGCGCTCCAGGATAGCAACGCGCTTAAATCTTCGAACCCGCTCAACGGCCTCCGCGAGGGCGGAGCTATCTTCTTGCAACACGACCAGACGGACCCCGGCGTCATATGGGAGACGTTGCCGGGCTACGCCCAGGAAGTGGTGCGCAACAAACAGGCCAGGCTCTTTGCCCTCGATGCCTGGAAGATCGCCCGCGCCGTCTCTTCCCGCGCCGATCTTCAGGTTCGCATGCAAGGGATCATCTTGCTGGGTGCCTTCCTGCGGATTACTCCCTTCCAGACCAAGGCAGGCCTGAACGAAGAGCAGCTTTTCGCCGGCGTGCGGCGGTCGCTCGAGAAGTATTTTGGCCGGCGGGGCGCGCAGGTCGTGGAAGATAATCTGCTCGCTGTGAAACGCGGCTACAGCGAGCCCATTGAAGTCCTGCCGCCAGAAATGAAGCCCGAAGAGGTTGGCGCGGGAACCAGCCAAAAGCTCGGCGGCACATTCCGCGACGGCGGCTCGCCCCGTTTCCATGCGGAACGGGGCTCGCCCGTCAACCCCAACCCTGATTCGCCGGCGCCCGAAGATCACCTGGCGGTGCCCATCTTGAATACCGGCGAGTTCTACTGCCGGGTGCTCGACGCCTACAACCGCGGCATCGCCGAGGAAGAGTTGCCAGCCGACCTCGATGTCGCCCGCAGTTTGATCCCTCCCGCCACCGGCGCCCTGCGCGACTTCAGTTATTTGAGCCCGGAGATCCCTCGCCTGGATTCGAGCAAGTGCGTGGGCTGCATGGACTGCGTCACGCAATGTCCGGACACCGCCATCCTCGCCAGGGCAATCTATCCCGAGGAACTCGACCAACATCTCGCCCGGCTGGCCGATGAACCGCTCCGCAACCGGCTGCGCCAGCAGTTCGCCACCACCACGAAATACTTTGATACCTACCGGAAGAAGGGCCAAAAGGGCGGGCTCTTCGGCATCTTTGTCGATCCCACCAAGTGCAAAGGCTGCGCCGAATGCATCACCGCCTGCGGCGAACACGATGCCCTGAGCATGATTCGAAAAGATGACAAGGAACTGGAGTGGTTCAAGGCTGCTTTCCAGTTCTTCCGAAGCTTGCCGGACACCCCGAAGGCGCTGATCAACGAGAAAGCCCTCGGCGACATGATGCTGGCCGAGCGAAGCTTGCTCTTCGTCGGCGGCGCGGGTTCCTGCATGGGATGCGGCGAAGCCACCATCATCCGCATGATGCTCGCCGCCACCGGCTTCATCTACGGCCGGGATTCGATCGGCATTGTTGCCGCTACCGGCTGCAACACGGTCTATGGTTCGACCTATCCTTACAACCCCTTCCAGGTTGCCTGGACAAACTCGCTGTTTGAAAACGCGCCTCCCGTCGCCATGGGTATCCGCATGCGCTGGGACCAGATGGGTTGGGAGAAAAAGCGCATTTGGGCCTTTGGCGGCGATGGCGCCATGCTGGACATCGGCTTCCAGGGGCTCTCGCGCATGTTCATGTCCGGAATGGATATCAAGGTTCTGGTGCTGGATACGCAAGTCTATTCGAACACCGGCGGGCAAGCCTCCAGCTCCACCTACCTGGCGCAGAACGCCAAGATGAGCGCGGTTGGCACCACCATCATGGGAAAGACCGAACGGCGCAAGGAACTCTCTCAGATCGCCATGATGCATCCGGGCGTGTTCGTGGCCCAGACCAGCCCCGCTCTCCCCAACCACTTCTATCGGGCCGTTCTTGCGGCCAACGAATATCCCGGCCCCGCCGTCATCAATTGCTACGCCGCCTGCCAGCCGGAGCACGGCATCGGCGACGACATGGCTTACTCGCAAGCCAAGCTTGCCGTCGAGTCGCGCGCCTTCCCCGTGTTCCTTTATGACCCTCGCAAGGGCGAGAAAATTCGCGAGCGGCTTTCGCTGATGGGCAACCTGGCGCTCAAGGAAGATTGGTACAAACATCCCAAGACGGGCGAGCCGATTGATTTCGTCTGTTTTGCCCGGACAGAAGGACGTTTCGCCAAACACTTCGACGCGCAAGGCAACCCAAGCGAGGCGCTGAAGGCCGCGCAAGCCGATCGCCTTGCCAACTGGCACCTCTTGCAAGAGTTGGCTGGGCTCCGCTAGATAAAATCTCTCTCGTTCCGCACTGGGTCCCGAAGAAAAGCGTTCGGTACACAAGAGACGATCCTGCCGCCGGCGGTTGACATTCCCTCGGTTCGGACTACAATTTGCCCCCAGACTGGCGACCTCGGCTCTTTTCAACCTGGGAACAGAAGCGGTTTTGTCGGGCCATTTTGAGACCTCTCGAAGGAGTGAGCGATGAATTGGAAAAAATGGATTGTGGCGTTCATCGTGGCCGCGATCTTGGTCCAGGTATATGACTTTGTCGTTTTCGCGAAGTTGACGCGCGATGTGGAGCGTCGTAGCGGCCTTGCGTTTCGGCCGGACATCAGCCAGTGGAAAGTAATCTTCACTAGCGTCGTGGCGACGCTGCTCTTCATGCTGACATACGCGCTCTTTGGCAAGAGCCGAGGCTATCGGCTGGGCACGGGCTTGCTTTTCGGAGTTCTGATGGGCTTCATCCCCTGGATCGGAAACGTTTACAACCGGCTCTTGTTGGCCAATTTCACGCCCTCCCTCTATCTGGCATGGGCGGCAGGCTCGTGGGGAAGCTACGTGCTGACGGGGATTGTGTCTGGCCTTATGTACAAAGAATAGATTCGAGTGTCCGGGCTGCACACTTGGTGAGAAGAGGCGCGATGAACGCGAACCGCTTGCTGCTTTCGATCGTCGTTCTTTCGGTCGTCGCCAATGGGTACGACTTTCTGGTTCACAACGTTCTTTTGAAAGCAACCTACCAGGCGCACCAAGACCTGCTGAACGTGCCACAAAGATTGGGCCTGCTCATCTTTGCTGACATCGTCTGGGTTATCCTGTTTTGCTGGTTTTACGCGGCGTTCGCCCGTGGCCGCGGATTCCGGCTTTCGACCGGACTCTGGTTCGGATTTTTCGTCGGGTTGATTGCCGGCTGGATGCCTCAGGTTTACAGCCGCCTGGTGCTGGCCGGTTTCCCGATTGCCTTTTACATTTCCTGGGGGGTTGCCAATCTCGTGCGCAGTCTGCTCCTGGGCGCAGTGATCGGACGCCTCTACCACGAAAGGTAAAAGCCTGACTTCGTTGCCGGCCTGGTGTCGCTCCAGCTAAGTGGGCCTAGGGGAATCTGCGAGACGGTTCCCACGGGCAGAAGTCCGTGGGCTGAACGCGCTTCCTCTCTTTGCTTTTCTGGATGTTCAAACCAACAGCTTCGGCCGCTGGGGAATCTTTCTTCGGCAGAACCTCTGCCTTCGTCAATATGCCGTGGTCACGGTCAGATGGTGAGGCCAGAAGGTGGCGTGAAAGTGGGTCCACAGGCGGCTGTCCACTTGCGGCGTGATGATTTGCCGGTCGGGTGGCCGCCGCCGGTTGATCTCCTGGCGGAGCAGCGTGGTGGCATAGAGCGAGTGGGCCCGAAGTTCGACCTCTTCCGGGCTGTGGCGCGGGATGAGTTGCCGGCGGTTGATCTTCTCCTCAAGCGCCGGAGCGTAGCGAAAAATTCCCATCAAGCGGAGCGCCAGCGGAACAATATAGTCGGCGAAGGCCGTGAGCCGCTCCGGATCCTCAAGCCCAAACAATCCCTTGGCGCTGAGCCGGCCGTGGAGCATGTAGAGCAGGAGCTGGGCCCGCTTGTGAAAGATGACCTGCCTGCCGTCGTAAACGCTCGCGTCGTAGAAGGAAGGAAACTCTCTCACCAGCCGCTCGAGTATGCCCTCGCCCCGGTCGTAGAGCCGGCGCGACCCTTGCCTCAGAAAAGGGTGGAACTGGCCCTGGTATTTCGCCGCCAGCCTGGCGCCCACTTCGCGAAGGATTCCGACCCGCTCGTCGAGCATCGGCATCTCAATGTTGCCGCGAAAAATTTCTTCCAGATCCTTGCGGCTGATCCCAGCAAGAAAATCGCCCTGCAGGATCGGCCGGCCCTCATCGAGCGCGCGGCAGAGGCAGGCCATCATGGCGTCGGCATCCCACCAGATGCGGCCGCGGTAAGACACCTGGAAAACAACATGCCGCTCGAAATCGGTGAAGGCAAAGTTCAGGCTGTTGCCGACAAAAAAGAATGTGCTGGTTCGTTCCGTATCCTCCTCGATCAGGTTCATGCCGCGCCATTCGGGCAGCGGAAGCTCTTCGTACGCCATGTAGTCAGCGTGCTCGGCAATTTTTTCCGGAATGGTTTGCACAAAGCGCGAGGCGGCGATCACGGGCTTGAGACTTTCGAGCACCGGGACACCCTCGGCCCAATCCCCTCCCGCCCCGCCGGGCGAGGATCCTCCGGATTGCCCTGATGCCAGAAGCGCGGGCAAACCTGGCCCGGCCCGTGTCCAAAACTCCCGTCGGCTCATCGCACTCACTTCGGACGCCCGGCAATCCTCTTGAGCGTTCGTCCGGATGTTTCCGTACGGGCGACACCTTAGTCCCGGCTTCGCAGCCATGTCAAGCGGGGCTATAGTAATGTTAGAATTGGCGGGAAATGCCCTCTGCCAACCTCCGCATCCTTGTGCTGGGCGACATCAACCTGGACATTTTCGGGCGAGGGGACGGTATCCTGCGGCGTGGCTGCGACAACCTTTCGCCCGTCCTCGAGTTGCATTGCGGAGGGGTCGGGGCTAATTTAGCCATCGCCCTGAGCCGCTGGGGGATTCCGGTGGAGCTGGCGGGCTGCGTCGGCCGCGACATCTTCGGAGATTATGTGATGAGCCGCCTCGCCTGCTTTCCGATTGACCTTTCTTCCGTGGAGAAGACCAGCCAGGCAGCCACCGGTCTGTTTTTCATCTCGGTCGGTCGAAACGGCGAGCGAACGTTTTTCGGCAGCCGCGGCGCCAATGGTTGGAGCAACCAGCTCCGGGGGAGTCCGCGCCTTCCTGGCCGCACGGCTCTCTTTCTAACGGTGGGTTACTCGTTTCTTGCCTTCCGGTCAAGGAAGCGGGCGCAGCGGATGATGGATGGGTTGCGCCGCAAAAAGGTACCGATTGCGCTCGACGTGGGTGAAGCCGCTTCACACCGCCCTGAGGTTTTGCGAGCGGCGCTGCCTAAGGTTAATATTCTGTTTTCGACGGAGAAGGAAGCTAGTGCCTTGACCGGCACGCGAAGGCCGGAAGAAGCCGCGAGAAAACTTCTTCGCCGCGGCCCTCACATCGTTGTCCTGAAGCTGGGCGCGAAGGGTTGCCGCGTGATCCGCCGCCAGGACGTACTCCGAGTCCCTGCCTGCCGCGTGGACGCCGTGGACACGACCGGCTGCGGCGACGCTTTTGACGCCGCTTTCATGCAGGCGATGCTGCGGGGTTGTTCGCTCGAGGAAGCGGGACTGCTGGCGAATGCTTGCGGCGCGGCAGCCGCCCGGGTGTTGGGGGCGGGGGAACGCCTGCCGGGACCGAGGGAAACCTGGAAGATTCTCGAGCGGGCTCGCTTCCGTCCGCCGTGGGAGGCGACGCGGCGAAGCCTTTTGAAATGGATCAAGACTCTCGATGGTGGTCGCCACGTAGGGGCGAACGGCCGTTCGCCCCTGCAACCATCCGAAGATGAGAGGTAACCATGAAAGACCGGCCCGCATGGAAGCAAGCGATGGAGAGCCACCGGTTGGAGCGACTGGAGGATTTGTTTGGCGTCAGCAAGCCGGTGATTGGAATGGTGCATCTCTGGCCGCTCCCGGGTTCGCCCGGCTATCGCGGCTATGGGATGAACAAGATCATTGAGGAAGCGTTGCGCGATGCCGATGCGCTGGTGCGGGGTGGCGTGGACGGATTGATCGTCGAGAACATGTGGGACTTGCCGTACTACGTCGGCAACGAGGTTCGCCCGGAGGCGATGACGGCGCAGGCGGTGGCTGCCCATGAGGTGATCAAGCGCTTCGACCGCCCGACCGGCATCAACGTGATTCACAACGGCGGGGTCGTCTGCCTTTCCATTGCAGTTGCAGCCGGGGCGAAATTCATTCGTGTCTGCATCCTGACCGGCTCTCGCCTGTGGGATACCGGCGAACTGGATCAAGGTTGCGGCGCGGATTTGATGCGCAAGCGCAAGGAGCTCGACGCCGAACACATCAAGATTTTTGCCGACGTGGACAAGAAACATTCCGTCGCCTTCCCCGGCCTCGACTTGGCCACGCACATCGAGTGGTGCGAGTTCTACGGGGCGGATGCCCTGATTGTGACCGGCAAGATGACCGGCTCGGCGCCCGAGGTGGAAAAGGTGAGAGAAGCTCGCCGGCATGCCTTCCGGCCGCTCCTGGTCGGCAGCGGCGCCACCGACCGCACCATCGGCGACTTCTTGCAGTATGCCGATGGCGTGATCGTCGGGTCGAGCCTCAAAAAAGATGGCGTCATGGAAAACCCGGTGGATGTGGAGCGGGTGCGCAAGTTTTTGAACGCGGTGCGGGCCGTCCGGGAAGGCGCCAGGGTGATCTCCGCCTGATCCCTGGATGGTTTTCCTTTTTCTCCCCATTTTCTGTCAAGCAAGTTGACCCGGTTGCCGGAGGCGAGGGCCATGGCTGCCGTGGATTCGGCAGGCTCACCACAGGTCGAGGTGGTGGGGATTGGTAGCTGCACGGTGGACTACTTTGCTCTCGTCCCCAAGCTCATCCACGCCGAAGAAAAAATCAACGTGGAAAGCGTGGAAGTGCACGCCGGCGGCGTAACGGCAAACAATCTGACGCAGGTCGCCCGGCTGGAAGCCCGGGCGGGCTGGTTTGGCCTGATCGGCGACGACGAGAACGGGCGCATCATCCGAGAAGCATTCGAGCGCGACGGGATGGACGTCCAGGGCGTGGTTGAGGTAAAAGGCGCCCGGTCATCCTTTACCTGGATCCCGGTGGATCGGAAGGGTGAGCGCTCGATCTATATGTTTCCGAACGTCACCGCGACTGTGACTCCCCAGCAGGTGCGCGAGCGCTTTGGGAGCTACATTCGCCGGGCAAAACACCTTCATAGCGAGGCATCCCAACTCCCGCTCGCGCCGATCCTGGAGGCCATGACGATCGCCCGCTCCGCCGGCGTCAAAAATCTTTTTGATCTGGACGTGGATCCAACCTACTTTGTCCGCGACGCCAGGCTCGGAACGGAGGCGGAGTTGATCGAAGCCCTCAAGCTGGCGGACGTGCTGAAGCCCTGCAAGCCAGCGGCTCGGGAGCTGACGGGCATGCGCGACCCGGAACTGATGGCGAGGAAGCTGCTGGCCTTTGGGCCGAAGCGCGTCGCGATTACGTTGGGCCAAGACGGGTGCCTGCTGGCCGAGGGCGAGCGGGTTGCTCACGCCCCGTCCTATCGCGTCCCGGTAGTGGACACCACCGGTGCCGGTGACGCTTTCATGGGTGGGCTTTCCTTTGCCACCTTGCAGGGCTGGGACCTGGAACGATGCGGAAGGTTTGCCAATGCCTGCGCCGCGCTCTGCTGCACCCGTGTGGGCGCGCGGGCCATGGCCAAACGGGCTGAAGTGGAAGAGCTGATGAAACAGGCCAATTGATCCTGCCCGCGGGCTAACTCTCGCCGCGGATTTTCACTGCTGCAAGGCAACTTCGCTAGGGAATACGATGCACTCTTCTTCTGCCAGCGTCCGAATTGGTGGACTGAGGCACGCTTTTCCAGTATGCTAAATATGTTTATGTTGCGAAGTGGCTGGCAAAAATATGCGGCTTGCGTCCTACTACTATGGACAATGGTCGATATTTCGATGCCGATGGTTTGCCGCAGTGAAGGTTTGGTAGTGTCGGGTATCCAGTCTGTATTCGTGACAAAATCTCCCGCATCCGGCGACAGACATCCCTCTAGATTCAACTACGAAGATGATTGCTTTTGCTGCTGTGCCCACATCATCCCCAGTCCGCACTTTGTATTCACCGCTGTTCTTCTGGAAGTTCCTGTCGGCCCAAATGCCGCATATGGTCAATCCCACGGGCTAGACGAGTCGATCTATCATCCTCCTCGTAGCTAACCCAACCGTCTGCCGAGTACGTTCCCTGTCCCGCTAGCCCATTCAGGCTGCCTAGCTGGCGATTCACTATGTTGGGTTGGCTATGGTTCGAAGCAAAGAAGAGGTTCGCACGTTCTACAAGCGATGGGGTGCTCCGGTTTTGACCTTCTGGCGCCTTTTTCTGGGTGACGAAGCACAGGCCGAGGAAGCCACGGCTGAAGCCTTTTTGGTCTATCTGCGAGGCGATCATGCTCTCGAACAGAACCATGCACTTATCCTTCTTCTCCGCTTCGCAGTGGATACCGCCCAGGACAGAGCCTCCCCGTCAGTTTCGCGAAAACCGGATGACCAGACCCTGAAAAGTGCGGTCCTGTTGCTGCCCTGCGAGCAACGCGCCGTCTTCATCCTGCGAAACGTGCTCCGGATGGACGCAGCCTCAGTTGCGATTGCCACCGGACTGCCATGTGAACAACTACGCGAACTATGGCTCCGATCGTTGCTGGCTGTCCGCGAGCTTTTGCCAAAAGACTTTTTCAAGGAGCGTACTCGATGATTTCAACTTCGGTGAGAACCGAGGCAACACTTCTCGCTTGCCTACTGGTCTTGATGTTCCCCGTCCGTTTGCCAGGACAGGAGCCGCCAGCCGCGCCCCAAGTCCCGACGCGGCTGACCCTTGAGCTGGCAACGGAAATTCTTTTGGCGCGCAACCCGACGATTCTGCGGGAGCGGCAAAGTGTGGTCGTGGCGCGTGCGGGCGTCGTGGAGGCTCGCCTTCGGCCCAACCCGGCGTTCGACCTGTCTTCGGAGAGCTATCCGCTGTTTGAATCCAATCCCGGGCCTTTCTTCCAGCGCAATGAGTTCATCGTGCGCGTGGGCCAGCCGATCGAGACCGCTGGAAAGCGACGCAAGCGGACGCAAGTGGCCGAGCAAGATGTGGCTGTGTCGCAGTCTCTTTTGCAGGACACCGTGCGGCAACTCAAGCTCGATGTGAGGGTGCGCTACTACCGGGTTGTCCTGGCCAAGGCGGAATATGAGCTGGCCCGCGACATTCTCAAACAGTTCGACGAGATCATTCGCCTAAACCAACTTCGCTACCAGCAGGGGGAGGTATCGGGTTTGGACTTGGCCCGCGTGGAGACCGAGCGATTGCGCTTCTTCAATGACGTAGTTGGCGCTGAACTCCAGTTGCAGAACGCAAAAACAGCACTGCTCGAACTCCTGGGAGCCACGGATATGAGCGCACAGTTCGACGTCGCAGAAACATTGGCTTTCCGTCCGCTCGCGGCCGGTCTGGAGACGCTCGAAGAGGAGGCCTTGGCAGCCCGGGCGGATTTGCGGGCGCGCCGCGAGCTTGTCGAACGCGAACGGCGCCAGGTCACATTCGAGAAAGGCGTGGCGGTGCCTAACCTTACTCCGTTCTTCGGTTACAAGCGCAATGTTGTGGAAAATACCGTGACCTTCGGTGTCAACATCGGGTTGCCCTTCTTCAACCGCAACCAGGGTGGGATCGCCCGCGCTGCTGCTCGTGTGGAACAGGCGGGCTACGAACAGCAACGGATCGAGCTGACGGTGCGGCGCGAGGTGCGCCAAGCCTACCAAATAGTTCAGGCCGAGGAACGCCGGGTGCGCGCCCTCGAAAGTATCTATGTGACCAAGGCCCGCCAAGCCCGCGACATCGCTCAGGCCGCCTACCGGTTGGGCGCGCTGGATCTGATCGCTTTCCTCGATGCTGAACGCGCCTACCGCGAAACGCTGCGCGGTTACAACCAGGCCCTGTACGACCATCAGATCGCGACTTTTCTCGTCCAAGCAGCCGTAGGAAAGGAGCTCTAGAAGGTGACCAGACGGAATTTAATTCTTGCGATCGTCTTTGTGATAGGTGTCGCTGTTCTGCTTGTTTTCATACGCGGCAAACCAAAAACGCCCGCCGCGCAGACTACAGCCGTTGATCCGAACGTGGTTGAGCTTAGCCTGGAGGCGCAGCGAAACGCCAACCTGCAGATCGTCGAGGTTACCGAACAGCCGCTCGAACGCGCCTTGGTGGCCACCGGCGTCGTGGCTGCCGACCAGAACCGTGAGGCGCACTTGCGGCCGCTAGCACGAGGCGTGGCGGAACAGGTACTGGTGAAACTTGGAGACCGCGTCGAGCGCGGGGCTCACTTGCTGGCCTACGACAACATCGAGCTGGGTGAGCTAATCGGCGAATACCTGAGCCTGCGCGCCGAAGTTGAACGGCAACAAGCACAGGCGGATGTGGCCCGGCGGTTCATGGAGCGCGGGGCCGCTCTGCTGAAGGTGGAGGCCATCGCGCAGAAAGAGTATGAGTTGCGCGAGGCGGAGTACAAGCAGGCCGTTGCCGCCGTCAAGAGCAAAAAGGCCGAATTGGCCCGCGTGGAAGAGAAACTCCACCGGCTGGGCCTGAGCGACGCAGATTTGCAAAAACTCGGCGGCTCGGAGCACGGTGCTCACCGCACCGGTTCGCACAATGTCTTGCGAGCTCCATTTGCCGGGGTCATTACGAAATATGACGCCGCACCGGGCGAGGTGCTGGAACCCGATCGGGAAATCTTCACGCTGGTTGACACCTCGGTTGTCTGGGTGCTTGCCGACATCTACGAGAAAGACCTTGGGCAGGTGCAGGTGGGGCAAACCGCGCGGGTGAAGGTGCCTGCCTATCCCGATGAAATCTTCACCGGAAAGATCACCTACGTCAGCGACGTCCTGGATCCGGCTTCCCGCACGGCCAAGCTCAGGTGTGTTGTGCCCAACGGCGACAGCCGCCTCAAGCTGGAGATGTTTGCCACGGTGGAAATACCGCTACCGGTGAAGCGCAGCGCCATCGCCGTACCGGGTGCCGCCGTACAGGTGGTAGGCAACCAACAGGTGGCGTTTGTGCAGAGGGACGCTACCCATTTTGAAAAGCGCGTGGTCGAGGTCGGCGAACGCTCCGGGGACTGGATCGAAATCCGGAGCGGGCTGCGCGCGGGCGAGCAAGTGGTCACCATTGGTGCCTTCTACGTCAAGTCGGCTTTGCTCAAAGAACAAATCAGCGGGGAGGAGTAAGCCGTGCACCGACTGATTGATCTGTGTCTCCGCTATCGTTTTCTCGTATTGGCACTCACGCTGATGGTGGGGGTGGCAGGAATCGCAGCCCTCCGGTCTTTGACGATTGACGCAGTGCCAGACATCACGCCGGTCCAGGTGCAAGTCCTGACGCGGAGTCCCGCACTGGGACCGGTCGAGGTGGAAAAGTACGTGACGTTCCCCATCGAGGCTGCGATGACGGGCATCCCTGGTGTGCACGAGATCCGTTCCGTCTCCCGCTACGGCCTGTCGGCGGTGACGGTGATCTTCGAAGATGACATCAACCTGTACCTCGCCCGCCAGCTCGTTAACGAGCGGTTGAGTGCGGCCATCGAGAATATTCCCCCGGAACTCGGGCGACCTCAGATGGGCCCAATGACCACGGGTCTGGGTGAGGTGTACCACTTCACCGTCGAGGGCGAGGGGTATACGCCTACGCAGTTGCGCACCATTCTAGACTGGGACATCGCCTTCCGCCTGCGTGCCGTGCCCGGCGTGGTGGAGGTCAACGCATGGGGTGGGCTGGCCAAGCAGCACCACGTCGTGGTGGATCCGTCCAAACTAATTGCCTACGGGGTGACGCTGCGGGATGTCTTCGAGGCTTTGCGGCGCAACAACGCCAATGTGGGCGGCGGATATATCGAACACAACCAAGAACAATACATCATCCGAGGTGAAGCGCTGGTCGCTTCGATGCGCGACCTGGAAAACATCGTCGTCGCCACGCGCAGCGAAGGCGTCCCGATCTACGTTCGCAACATCGCCGAAGTGCGCGAAGGCGCGATGCTGCGCATCGGTGCCGCCACGGCCAATGCGCGCGGCGAGACCGTGATCGGCATGGTTCAGATGCTTGCCGGGGCAAACGCCAGCCAAGTGGTGGAGGACGTTAAGAAGAAGATCGCCGAAATCCAGGTTTCTCTGCCGCCCGGCGTGCGCATTGTGCCCTTCTATGATCGCGCCGATTTTGTCAGCCGTGTGATCCGCACAGTCCGAAACAACCTGCTGGAAGGCGGCCTACTTGTCGTGGCGATCCTGCTTGTGTTGCTGGGGAATCTACGTGGCGGCCTCATTGTTGCCTCCGCGATCCCTCTTTCGATGCTCATCGCCTTTACCGGAATGGTGCAGGCGGGCATCAGCGGCAACCTGATGAGCTTAGGGGCGATTGACTTCGGGCTGATCGTGGATGGCTCAGTGGTGATGATCGAAAACATCGCCCGGCGCTTGCGGGGAGCTGGCAAGATGCGCGGGGCTCCACGACTCACTGTGATCTCCGAGGCGGCTCGCGAAGTGGTGCGCCCCGTCGTCTTTGCCGTGGGGATTATCATCCTGGTATACGTTCCGATCCTCTTGCTGACGGGAATTGAAGGCAAGATGTTCCGCCCCATGGCCATCACCGTGATCTTCGCCCTGGTAGGTTCGCTTATTCTAGCGGTGACGTTGATGCCGGTGCTGGCCTCCCTTTTCCTACGGGAAGAACACGAACGGGAGCCCTGGCTGATGCGCCGCCTCCGGGCCGTCTATGAGCCGGCGCTCGCCTGGGCGATGCGCCACACGCGGCAAGTCGTGCTGATCTCCGCGGCCGTGTTTGCTGTAAGCGTCGTGCTCTTCTTCTTTATGGGTACAGAGTTCGTGCCTCGGCTCGACGAAGGGGACATTGCTATCCAGGCCTGGCGGCTGCCCAGCATCTCGTTACAGGAGTCTATCCACTCCAGCCTAGAAATCGAGCGCGTGCTGCGCCGTTTCCCTGAAGTCAAGACTATAGTTTCGCGCACCGGCAGTCCTGAAATCGCCACCGACGTAATGGGGATCGAGCTGTCGGACATTTTCGTTATCCTCAAACCGCGCTCGGAATGGAAAACCGCCAGAACCAAAGAGGAACTGATCGCCAAGATGAACGCTGCCCTGCAGACTGAAGTGCCGGGCGTGGGATTCTCCTACACGCAGCCGATTGAGATGCGTTTCAATGAACTGATTGCCGGGGTGCGTTCGGACGTAGCGGTCAAAATCTTTGGCGACGACCTGAACGCGCTGGGGGAAAAGGGCAATCAGGTCGCCCGGGTGCTCAGTACGATCCGCGGTGCCGAAGACGTGCGCGTCGAGCAGGTTGCCGGGCTGCCGATGATCCGCATCACCGTGGACCGGGCACGGCTGGCGCGCTACGGTCTGAACGCGGCCGACGTGCTCGACACCGTCGAGGCCACCCGAGTCGGAAAGGTTGTGGGGACCATCTTCGAAGGACAGCGCCGGTTTGACCTCGTCGTGCGGTTGCCCGAAGCCGCAATCGCGAATCCAGAACTCCTCGCCAGCTTGCCCGTGGCCAACGACGAGCGCCGGTATGTGCCTCTGGCGCAGGTGGCCGATGTACGCCTCGACACAGGGCCGGCGCAGGTTAGTCGGCAAAACGTCCAGCGGCGGCTGGTCGTGGAGTGCAACGTGCGCGGGCGCGACCTCGGCGGCTTCGTCGAGGAAGCCCAGCAGAAAGTCAGCCGGTCAGTAAAGTTGCCGGCTAGTTACTACATCGAGTGGGGTGGGCAGTTCGAGCAGCTCCAGGAAGCGCGGCGTCGCCTGGCCGTGGCGGTGCCGTTGACGCTGCTGGTGATTTTCCTGCTGCTCTATGTCGCCCTCGGAGGGTTGCGGCCGGCCTTGCTTATCTTCTTAAATGTCCCTCTTGCTGTGACCGGTGGCGTGTTCGCGCTGGCGGTGCGTGGATTGCCGTTCAGCATTTCGGCTGCGGTCGGATTCATCGCCCTATTCGGCATTGCGGTGCTGAACGGCGTTGTTCTTGTCTCGTACATCAAACAGCTTCGGCAAGAAGGTCGCTCGCTTGAGGATGCCGTTTTGGAAGGAGCAAGAACGCGCCTGCGTCCCGTTCTGATGACCGCAATGGTGGCTGGCTTCGGATTTGTCCCGATGGCTGTTGCCACCACTATGGGCGCCGAGGTCCAGCGCCCACTCGCTACCGTGGTGATCGGTGGCCTAATCACTTCGACTCTGCTCACGCTCTTCGTGCTGCCGGCCATTTACCGTTGGTTTGAGGAGGAACGCGCCGAGGTCGAAATTTAGTCAGGAGGTCTTGCCCCCATGAAAGAGATCAAAGCCATCATTCAGCCGTTCATGCTTTCGAAAGTGGTCAATGCCTTGAAGGACCTGAAAAGCCTACCGGGCGTGACCGTTGACACTTCGGTCCGCGGATTCGGCAAAGGACGCGCTGCGGACGCTCCTGCGCGCATCGTTGAGGATCTTGTTGAGTACGTTCCGAAGGTGAAGCTTGAGATTGTTGTTCCAGATGGTCTGGTGGAAACCGTGGTGGCTGTGATTCAAAAGAACGCCCACACTGGCAACGCCGGAGACGGAAAGATCTTTGTGTACAACGTCGAAGAGGTGATCAAGATACGCACCGGCGAACGGGGTGAAGGAGCGATCTAGGCGAGGCGGAAGTTTCGCGATTGGCATAGAGACCATGACCTCATCCGAGGGTGTGCCTTGGCCTCAAAAAATCCTGTTTGCTTTCTCTCATCGTATCAGCGTAGTATGATATAAGTTATGACTGATATGTCATATCCGAAGAATTCGCCAAGGGAGCTGCGGGCCAAACTGTTCCGTGGCTTTGCCGACCCCTCCCGGCTGTCGGTCCTCGAAGCCCTTCTCGAGACTCCGCAATCTGTCTCCGCTATTGTCGAAAGTACCGGGCTCTCACAACCAAACGTCTCCAACCATCTCGCTTGTCTCAAGGATTGCGGGCTGGTGGTGGGGGAGGAACGGGGTCGGTTCTCCTATTACCGGTTGGCTGACACGCGCGTCAAACGTCTGCTGCGAGATGCGCAGTCAATCCTAGGGAACGTAGCCAAGAGGATTGAGGCCTGTCCCCGTTACGAGGCTGGAACGATCAGAGATGGCAAGCGAACAAGAGCGAGGCCAGAGGTGCGGATGCGAAGGGGTTGAGCGGAATCCTCGCACCGAGGCCCTGCGACGGTTCCGGTTCGGCAGTCTGGGCTTGGTGTTCCTTTCCGTCGTGGCCCTTCTGCTCCTGGTAAGCATCGTCGGCGAGCGCTTCGGGGTTTTGGAAGGGTTTGTGGCCCGGGTGCCATGGTGGCTTGCCGTGGCCCTGGTTGGCCTGGGCGGCTATCCCATCTTTCGCGGGCTCTATCTTAACCTTCGCCATCGCCGCATCACCGCGCATGCCATCATGACGATCGGGATGGTTGCCGCGCTGGCGGCGCGAGAATACCCGACCGCGATTATCATCGTGTTCTTCATGCGGGCGGGTGAGTTCCTGGAGAGTTTTACGATAAGAAAATCGCGCGACGCAATCAAGAAACTGATTGCGCAGGCGCCCCGGACGGCGCGGGTCAAGCGGGATGGCGCCGAAAGGGAAGTAGCCATTGAGGAACTCCAGGTGAACGATAGGGTGCTCATCCGGCCGGGTGAAAAGATTCCGGTGGATGGCCAAGTTCTGGCTGGCACCTCGTCGGTGAATCAGGCGCCGATCACGGGCGAATCCTTGCCGGTGCCGAAAAGCCCGGGTGATAGCGTCTTTGCCGCCACCGTCAATGGAGCGGGAGTCCTTGAGGTCACGACTACCAAGGTGGGCCGCGATACCACTTATGGCCGGATCATCCGGCTGGTTGAGGAAGCAGAGGCTTCCAAAGCTCCGGTGCAAAGGTTTGCCGACAAGTTCTCAGCGTATTTTGTCCCCTTGGTGCTGGGAGCGGCGGCCTTGACGTATCTCACCACCGGCCAGGTGATGAACGCGGTGGCGGTGCTGGTGGTGGCGTGCGCGTGCGCCATCGCGATTGCCACTCCGATGGCCGTCTCCGCGGCAGTGGGAAGTGGCGCGAGGTCGGGAATCCTGATTAAAGGCGGGGCGTATCTGGAGTTGCTGGCCAAGGTGGACACCCTGGTGGTGGATAAGACGGGCACGCTCACTTTTGGCCGCCCGGAAGTTGTGCAGGTGATCCCTTTCGGCAACCGGAATGAAAAAGAAGTCTTGGAGCTGGCGGCGGCTTTAGAACGCTATTCGGAGCATCCCCTGGCGGGAGCGGTGGTTCGCGCGGCGGGAGGAAACGGTGCTGGCCCGGTGGAAGATTTGCGGGTAGTCGCCGGTAAAGGCATCGGAGGGAACGTCAATGGCTCCCGCGTGGCCGTGGGTAGTCTGCGCTATATGGAAGAAGCGGGCTTGACGATGCCTCCGGAAATGTTGACCTGCGCCGAATCGGCCGAGACAGAAGGTCAAACTTCGATTGTCGTGGCCATAGACGGGCAAGCGGTCGGACTCATTACGGCGGCGGATACCTTGCGCCCGGGGGTGGGCAGAGTTTTCGATGAAGTGCGAAGGATGGGCATCAAGCGGATTATGATGCTGACCGGAGACAATGAACGGGTAGCGCGTGCCATCGCGAACCAACTGGGAATCGAGTACAAGGCAGAGTTGCTGCCCGAAGACAAGATCGCGATCGTGCGTCAACTTCGAAGCGAGGGCGCGAGGGTGGCGATGGTCGGCGATGGCATTAACGACGCGCCGGCCCTCGCTGCCGCCGACGTGGGAATCGCCATGGGAGCGGCGGGAACGGATGTCGCCATCGAAGCGGCTGACATCGCCTTGATGACCGATGATTGGAAGCAGATTCCCGCTGCCATTCGGCTGGCGCGGCGAACGTTCGGCGCCATTAAGCAAAACCTTCTCTTCACGGCGATCTACAACGCTGTAGGAATCGCCCTGGCCTGGGCCGGTGTGATTCCGCCGGTAGTGGCTGCTGCCGCCCAATCCTTTCCCGATGTGGCCATTTTGTTGAATTCTTCCCGGCTTTTGCGGCGCACGTGATTGCGTCCGCTTTGCCTTTCCCATTCCCAGCGTGGGGAGACCCTTTTGCCTTCCTGTGCCTGCGTGTTATAAAGAGAGTTTTGAAGCCGGTCAGCGGGCCTTTCTGTCACCCGGATGTAGAAGAGAGAGCCCGGGGCTCGCGACACCTTGAAGCTTTTGGTTCACGGCGGTGCGTTTTCCGCCGGCACCGAGGAGTTGGATGCCATGCGTTGCGACAACATTCTGCAAGCGATTGGGCGAACGCCGCTCATCCGGCTCAATCGCCTGGGTCGCGACCTGCCGCCCCCAATCTACGTTAAAGCCGACCATCTGAACCCCGGCGCCAGCGTTAAAGACCGGATCGCCATCACCATCGTTGAAGACGCGGAGCGGCGCGGATTGCTGAAGCCCGGCGGCACGATTGTGGAGAATACCTCGGGAAATACCGGCATGGGCTTGGCGATGGTGGCAGCGGTCAAAGGCTACAAAGCGATCTTTACCATTACCGATAAACAGTCCAAGGAAAAGATTGACGCGCTCAAGGCGCTCGGGGCGCAGGTGATCGTTTGCCCGACCGCCGTCGAACCAGAAGACCCCCGCAGTTACTACTCTGTGGCTCGCAAGCTGGCGCAGGAAATCCCCAATGCCTTTTTCGCCAACCAGTACGAGAACCCGATGAACCCCGAGGCCCACTACCGCACCACCGGCCCGGAAATCTGGGAGGACACCGAAGGCAAGATCACGCACTTCGTCGCCGGCATTGGCACTTGCGGCACGATTGTGGGCGTCGGCCGCTTCCTGAAGGAAAAGAACCCCGGCATCCAGATTGTCGGCGCCGATCCCATCGGGTCTGTCTTCTACGAGTACAAAAAGACCGGCAAGCTGGGCAAGCATGATATCTACGTGGTGGAGGGAATCGGGCAGGAGATGATGCCGGCAGTGGCCGACTTCACCGTGATTGACGATGTGATCCAGGTGAGCGACAAAGATTGCTTCAACCTGACGCGGAAACTTGCGCTGCTCGAGGGAATTTTTGCCGGCGGCTCAGCCGGGGCGGCGATCTATGCCGCACTCGAAGTTGCCAGGCGGGGAACGAAAGAGGATCTGATTGTGGCCTTCCTGCCCGACAGCGGCGCGCGCTACCTGAGCAAGGTTTATAACGATGAATGGATGCGCGACAACCAATACCTTGAGCCGGAAGTCCGCCTGACCGCCGAGGAGATCCTCCGCGCCAAACACGGCTCCGGGCCGATGCGAGAGTTGGTGATCGCGCGGCCGCACGAAACCATGCTCGAAGCCTTGCTTCGCATGCAAGAGAACGACATCTCTCAACTGCCGGTCATGGAAAACGGTACCCCCATCGGAGCTGTCTATGAAGATGAAATCCTGCGGCTGGTGATGTCGGGGAAGGATTTGAGAGATCTCATCGTCCGTGAAGTGATGGGCAAATCCTTTCCGGTTGTGCCCCGCAACGCTCGACTCGAAGAGATAACGCGGTGCCTCACGCCCCAAACCCCCGCCGTTTTTGTTGACCTGGGCAGCGGCCGATACGACGTGCTGACCAAGTACGACCTTGTCCACTCCCTCCGTCGGACCCTGGAATAGACCGCGCCTTTGGGTTCTGCGAATTTTCTTGCCAGCGCCAGGGGTGTCGTCCCGAGGCTTCGGGAGGCCGGTGAATCCGATTGGATGCTGCGTTGTCTCTTCCCGATCGAACGGAGGGTCGCTCGCTTGAGGCCCGCCTCAAGACAGCTCCGGCGGGCGATCCCGACTGATGGGGATGTTCGATCCGCTGGGGAGGGTCGAGGGGGTGACCGGAACGAACCGAACTTCCCCGATTCTATCGGGGGACACCCGCCGGAAACTCAATCTTGCTGAGCGAGCACGAGCGCTGGTTTTTTCCTTCTGGCTGTTCTTCTTGGCGCGGCGATAGTCGAGAGGGTTGACTGGCCTATGAGGGTGACATGAGCACTTGCCTCGAAGAGACTCACCCTCCCGGGAGCCTCCTCCATCTCCTGTGTAGCACGTTTGGCTCCGGCTGGCAACCCCTCTCTGGTGATTCCGAAGCTAATCATCGCCGTCTCGCCCGTAAGACTTCGGATCGTGATCCTTCCCATGGCAGCGCAGGTAGCACGTGCCTTGTTGGAAACCGGTGCGACGAAATTCGAGCCTCCCGCTCCTACTAGGCGCGACAATGCTGCGATCGAAGTTGATCAGCATGGAAGCTGACGAGGCGTGCGGGTCATGGCAGGTTGAACAGGCGGTGCCTCCTCCGCCGCGGATATGCTCCTTGTGCTTCTCAAAGCTCTGGTCACGAAGAATGCTGTTTTCGATATCGTGGCACTTGTTGCACAAGGCGTAGTTTGTCGGCGAATAGTCGGCGCCCGAACCGCGCTCACCGGGAACGACCGGTGGCGTCTCCAGCCGGTTCTCGCGCTCGAGCAAGTGCTCCAAGTTAGACCCGTGGGTGCCGGCGGGGCCAGTGAGGGATCCCAAATTGCGGCCGGTGTCATTGTTGTGACAATCGCTGCAGTAGATATAGCTGGTTGCCGTGAGCGTGCGATTGGCCATCGGCGCCCCACCGGGCGTAATCGGCGCCGGGCGCAAGCTGGGCACTTCACTACCCAAACCGGTCGTAAGATTGCGCGGACGAGTGACGGGATGGTAGGACAAACTGAATTCGAACTCCATCCGGGTGTTGAACCGATTTGGGTTGCCGACATCGAACTGCCGCTGAGGATTGCGCCCGTAGCCGATCCCAATGATGCTCGAATCGAAGAGCTGCGGCTTATTGGCACTGTCCGCGTGGCACTTGAAGCAGATTTCAAACTGGTTGGTGCTCAGCGGGAGAAAGGTTCCGGCGGCGGAGTGGCCACGCGTCCCCTGGATCGCTCCGTTCACCCGTGGGGGTTGAGCGGCTGTGCTGTTTGCGAAGTGGGGGTTGTGGCAATCGGCGCATTCAGCGTGGCGTGGCGCGCCGGAGCTCGTCTCCGGGAGCGGCGATGAGGCGGCCGACGGACTTTCAGCCGCATCGTGTACCGAAGGGGTCAGGTTCACCGGATGCTTATAGAGCTTGCCCTGGAATTCTCCTCGAACGTCCCGACTCCGTTCTGCCACCGAACCGTCGTGGCAGGCGTAGCAGGTGTTTTCCTCCAAGAACTTCACCAGGCGTTGTTCCATCTGGGGTGCGTGCGGGCGGTGGCAGCTTTCGCAAGCATTCTGGCTGACGCCGACGTAGCCTGTGTGGGCGCCTTGCTGGATGGTATAGCGCTGGTCGGCGAGCGGGTCGGGTGGAACGCGGTGCGAGGAGTTCGCCCAGCCAGCTTTCTGGTGGCAGGTCTGGCAAATGGCTGAAGCTTGGTTCGCCTTCACCAAAAATTTCCCGACGGTCGGGTCGAGATACTCTTGGTGCGGTTCGTGGCAAGTGGTGCATTGCAAGCGGCCGCTGCGGTCGAGCTGCACTGCGTCGCCGCCTGGCGGATTGCGGATTTCGCTGCCAGGCAGAGGGTTGAAGGCAAAGGGATGGTCGTCGGTCAAACCACGCTGGCCCGCCAGGTTTGAGGGCGACGTCGCGGGCAGTGTATAGGCGCTGCCCTGCAAGAAGGGAATTAGACCTTTGCTCATCGTGTCGCCCAGAGCGATAGTGCCGTCGTGACAGCTCAGGCAAAGTTTGGAAGCATCTTCCGGCCGCATAGGCGCAACGTTTGCCTGGAGTGTGCTGCTCCGGTAGGTAGGGGGCTGGGTGGTGGAGAGCGTGTGATTCCACAAGTAAGCGCTCGGGTTGGCATTGTGGGGCGTGTGGCAGAAGATGCAGGCATCGTCTTCGGAAACCGAACGGAGAGTGGCGGTCGAGCTGGCGCGAAAGTCATGCTTGGAATTCACAATCGCGCGCTTGGTGCCCGTCTGAGCCGCAAGCAGGCTGCTGCCCCAGGCAACCAGAAGCAGGAGGGCGAGCAACCTCGCCTCTGACCTCGGCCGGGTGCGTCGCATCTCAGTGCCCTCCCGAGGGAGCGCTCGCACCGCTTGGGGTCAGAGGGGCGCCCTCGGCCCGGTAACGGAAAATCTGCACTCGGCGGTTGTAGCTATCCGCGACGTAAATGCGGTTCTCGCGGTCAACCGTGATGCCGGTGGGCAGGAAGAATTCGCCGGGACCACTGCCCGTAACGCCGAAGACGAAGCGAAGGCCGCCGGAGGAATCAAACACCTGCACGCGGTCGTTTCGCCCTTCGACTACATACACCTGACCGTGCTCGTCAAGCGCGATGCCCTTGGCTTTGTCGAATTCGCCTGCTCCGTCACCGAGCCGACCAAAGGCAGCAAGGAAATTTCCCTGCTCATCGAGATGTTGCACGCGGAAGTTCAGCGAGTCAGTGACCCAGAGCGAGCCATCTCGGTCCACGGCGATGTGCGTGGGATAGTTGAACTCACCCGGGCCGCCGCCGGGTTGGCCGATGCGGCGAAGCACCTTGCCATC
Source organism: Candidatus Acidiferrales bacterium (assembly GCA_036514995.1). Lineage (NCBI taxonomy): Bacteria > Pseudomonadati > Acidobacteriota > Terriglobia > Candidatus Acidiferrales > Candidatus Acidiferrales bacterium. The sequence continues at coordinate 5,813 of DATBWB010000219.1, read as the reverse complement.
AAGCGTCAGCGCTACCACGTACATTGCCACCGTGTCCACCACGTACAGGCGACTCCGCTGGGAATCCACGGCAAGTCCTGTAGCGCGCTTGAAAATGCTTTCCTGCTTTCCCAATCCGCCCACCGTGCGAAGGAACTTCCCGTCCCGCCTGAAAACAAAGATGCGCGAATGCACCGCGTCAGAAACGTAGATGCGACCCTCGGCATCAGTAGCCACGGCGATCGGAGCAGCCAGCGGTTCTGAACGCGGCCCTTCCAGGCGCCCGTAGCGCCGCTTGGCCGCGTCAAAGATGTGCACGACCCTGGCCTTGGTGTCAGCCACTAGCAGCCTGCCCTGGCGGTCGACGCACACACCATGCGGCAGCAGCAAGTTTTTCTGCCGGTCGTCCAGGCCGATGACTGCTTTCAGCAGCCGCTTGAACCAGGAACCTTTTCCGGTGACATCCTTCGCGCTGCGGATTTCTCCGACCCATTCGATGGGCTGGGCGGGCATCGGTCGAGGTGTGGTGCTGGCGTCCTGGCTGCGTAAACTACTGGGCAGTAAAGCGGCCAACATCCAGGACGCAAGCATCAACCAGTACAGGTTCTTATTTGGCTCAGAAATTCTTTGCGAATTGTGTCCCGCCGCTTGCATCAAAAGACCTGGAAGTCGCGCGCCACGCGCAGGAAGTAGCGGTTGATCTTGAGGCCGCTGGGCTGCGGCGGGGCAAGGATTTCCGTGCGGAAGTTGCCGAATCCCGTCTCGAAGGTGAACTTGCCGAGCCGATACCGGGCACGAGCCTCGCTCTGCCGGAAGCGCAACTCGGCGGATGCTAGGAGATTAAACTCGGAGCGCCAATAGCCGCTCAATTCGAGCGAGGAAATCGGCCGGATCGTCAAGCTGACGGCGTTTGCGCGCGTGGTGCGGTCAAGCAGTGGGGTAAAGCCCAATTGGTCGAGCGGAAGGGGAATGGTAATCCGCTGGCGTAACTGGACGAGGCTTGGGAAGAGCGCTCCCGCGCCCTCACCCAGCGTGCGGGTGTAGCTGAACGCGAGGCGAGAGTGGCTCACCTGGCCACTCAAGTTGGTCACGTCCTGCTTCGTATCCCCACTCACGTTCAGCAACTCGATGTACGCGCGGTCGGCACTGAAGAGCACGCGGAAAGGACGCAAACGGGCGGTTTGCAGTTCAAAGCGCACGCGGCGCTCTTCGGTGAAGCCGCCGAGTTGGTCGACCAAGTTGAGCTTCGAATAGCGGGTCGTGCCGGCCAGCCGCAAGCGGCGCACGTCTCCCCAACCCAACCGGACGTCAAAATTGTTTGAGAAGGTGTTCGCTGTGTTGCCCAGGCTAGTGCCCATCAACTGCCAGCGACCGACGTAGCTGCCGCCCAGTTCCAGCCCGCGCCAGCTTTTCTGGTAATTCACTCCGGAGAGTGACTCGGTGAGCGACTCGCGCACTTCAAACTGAGTGATGGGAGGCGTGATGCGGTAATAACGTATTTCTTGGTTGAGATTCACGGACTCCGTCAGCCGATAGTCCACCCGCCCACCGGCGAAATGGGAAACGAAAGAAGGCGGGGCAACGAAGATAATTTGACCGGGCACGCCGGGTAGGCCACCGACCGCGCCTTCTGTCGTCAATCGCACGCGCGTATGCGTGTAGTAATAGCTGGAGGCGAGCTTGGGCGTGTGCTGAACGCGGAGGTTCGTGCTGGTGATGGAATCCGTGGATTGTGTCGAGCCCTGTCCCGGGAGCGAGCCCTTCAGCCACTGGCTCCGGTTATCCACGATTAGTTGGGCTTTCTGGTTCCAAAAAGACCGGCGAATGTTTGCTCCCAGGACGCGCAACGTCTGCTGCAATTCCGTGGGGAGAGCGAAGCCTGCGACCGCATTGGCCACACTCGAGTATTGATCGAAACCAATGCCCCAATCCCAACCCTTCCATTTGTCCTCGGCGCCCACGCGCCAGAGATTCTGGCGATAACTGGTGTCAGTGATGGATGTGGGCACGCGCACCTCCGTTGCAAAGCGGTTATAGCCGAAGCTGAAGCGGGGCAGCTTGGGCAAGCGGAGCGACCAGTCCAAGCCCAGCGAGGAGTTATCCGAGTCTTGGCCGAAGGTGGCCCCTCTCGAATCAAATTGGTTTTTGCGGTAGTAGAACCGGAGGGGAAACGGCCGCTCGGGCAAGAAAACCGTATTGATGCCCCAGCTCAGGATGGTGTGTCGAAAGCTGCCGATGTCCACGCTGTTGGAGCCGCGTTCCCCGGTGAAGTCCACCGTGAAAGGCAGAAGGGCGGGATCCTTTACGAAGCCGCCCAAGGTCAGCCGCAAGTCGCCAGATGCTGTCGAATAATCGGAACTACGAGCCAGCTCGGAAACCGGTATGAGCGGAGTTTGAGTGGTCTTGCTTAGGTTTACGCCGAGCGAGCCCAGCAAGCGCCACCGCTCCGGCTCCTGGGGTTGCGCGGCGACAGGCAGCACGCTGGCGAAGAGCAGTACGCCTAGGGCCCATGTTTCCTTTCTCAGTTTCAAGGCTCACTCCGGCCGGCCTGCACGAGTCGTGCTCAAGCCATGCTTAAACCTACTGCCGGGCGGACACGACTTGTGGTTTGCGGTTGCACGTATTCGTCTGCTGCTTCAGGGGAAGAGGGAGGAGGCGCCGGTAGAAACTCCGTTCGCCTCCCCCGTTCCTCTCAGGCTGTCTTTACAAGTGGCAATAGGTGCAGAACGTCCCGGTCGCCTGCGTCGGGAAAACACGGGCAAAGATTCCCGAGTCGCCGTTGTGCGGGTCGTGGCACGTCGCGCACTGCATCTTGCTGTTGTAAAGCGGAATCTCCCCGGCGGCGTCCACCGACCGGCTGCTGGCTGGCGTCAACAAACCGCCATCGGCGGCAGCCACAGCCGCGTTGTAGGTGAAGTTCACCGGGTGAGTCTTCGACAGATCCCTGATTCTTTCTCCCTGGCCCATGAACGTTGTGTCCTCAGGGATCGGTCCGCTGAAGTCAGCCTTGGTAATGGGTGAATAGAACGAGTTGATCGCCACGGTGCCATCGTGGCAGCTCAAGCAGAGGTTGCTCACGGTCATGCCGCTTCCGCCAGAGGTGCCCAGATCGGTGACGTCCGTCGCGTTCAAGCTATCGCTCTGGTAAACGCCATACGAGGCCACGCTGGACAGCCTATGGTTCCACAGCAGATAGCCAGGACCCGTCGGAGCATCGCCCGTTTTGTGGGCCACGTGGCAGTAGCTGCAAGCAGTGAAACTGGCCGAATTGAATACCGACCTCAAGTCGTGATGCTTGTTCGAGCCCGTGACGATCTTCGACTTGGGGGGCTTGGCCAGCACCAGGGTTGTCCCGAGCGCGAGCACCAGGACAACTAGGATGAGTAACTTGAAGGACCTCATAATGCCTCCCTAATTGAAATTGGGCGCTTTAGTTACCTGTTCGAGTCACGTACTAGAGTGATTGCTTGGAGAGTTTTCTCACCTCCTTTGCGCTTGATTTGCGGTGTTTCCCTCCCAGTCCCCTCCCAGAAGCTGAAAGATTTGCACGCGGTGGTTGAGTTGATCGCTTACGTACACCCGGTTGTTTCGATCGATGTAGATTCCCACGGGTAGATTGAAGGCCCCAGGCAGGTTGCCGAAGTTGCCGACGAACATCAGAACTTGGCCATTGCTGTCAAAGATCTGGAAGTTGTTGAAGGCCGCATCCACTACCCAGATGTGTCCTTCGCTGTCGAAGGCCACGCCCTTGGGGCGGACGAAGTGGCCTGGCCGTGTGCCCTGGCTGCCAAAACGGCGCACGAACTTGAAATCGGGCGAGAAGACTTGCACCGAGCAACTACCCGTGTCGGTGACGGCAAAGTAACCTTCGGGATTCACCCCAATACCGACCGGAAAGTTGAACTGGCCGTCCTTTTCGCCGCGGCTTCCCACACGAGTGATGAGCTGCAAGGTGTCGAGGTCGTAAACCAAGACCTGGTGCAGGTGTGAATCGACTACGAACAGCCGCCGCCGGGGCTCATCCAGGGCTAAGAATGTCGGGTTCGTCATCCCGGCATCTCGGCCCACCGTGGCTTGCAGCCGACCCTCGGCATCGAACTTCAAGACCATGTCCAGCAGCGGATCGGAAACGTAAATGTTGTCTTGTTGATCGACGGCCAGGCCGAGAGGACTTTTCAGCAGGATGCTGCGGTCACCTTGCAACCGAACAACCTTGTGCTGCTCCTTGTCGAGAATGAACACTGTTGCCCGCTGCAGTGACGCAATCAGCAGCCGCCCGCGGGAGTCGGTGGCCAGGCCAGCCGGCTTTTCGAAGATCTCGGTTACGTTCGGATCGGGCCTGCCCACCAACCGGTCCACCAGCGAGCGCTTTTTGCGAGGCTCGATGTCAAAGTTGTTGGAGAACATCTCGATGAACCTGACCCGGGGCTTATCGGGCGGAAGCGGCCAGACCAACTCCGGCGGAGGTACCGCTGCGGCCTTCTTTTTCTCCGCTTGGCCAGGCACGGCGAACAGCATGCCCAGGATCAGAGCTGGGGCAAGCGCGAGCCATCGCCGTTTGAAGACTCTCGCGATCATGGTATCCATGGTGTCTGGGGAGTCGTTGCCGGATGGCAACGGTCGCAAACCTCGGCTTCTTTCCATTCCGCGCGCAACAACCTCGGTTGCACGAGCACATGCGGGACGTGACAGCTCAGGCACGAAAGCTTCTCGCCTTTGCGTGAAGGATCGGGCTGATCCCCCACCGGATGCTCGAGGAAGGGATGGCCAATGCGACGGCTGCGGTCGAGAACAAGCTTGGGAATCTTGTTGAATTCCGTTGCCTGCAGAGTTTGCTTCTCGAACAGCGTTACCGTGTCACCCGTGACGTTCCGCTCTCCGTGACACTCCAGGCAGAGCGCGTTGGTGCTGGCGCGGGTCTGCGCGGTGAATTCTGAGCCGTGCGGGTCGTGGCAAGTGATGCAGGCAATCTTGACCGTTAGCGGGTGAATCGGGCTGGCTTCGCTGCCCCGCTTGTCCTCGTGGCAGACAAGGCAGAGTTCATTTCCCTCCGCCAGCAGGCTAACCGTCGTATTCTCACCTTCGGTCTTGATCTCGTGGCACGCAGTGCATCCAACATCCTTGACCGCCGAGTGAACGAACTTGGTCTTGGTCAGAGTGTCATGGCAGGTGAGACAAGTTTCAGAAGAGCCAGCTTCCTTTTCACTGATGGGCGCCGGGTGAGCCTTGGGCTGTTGGCCCCCGGCCTTCATGGGCACAAGCAGAAGCATGGCCAAGTAGGCCAGGAGACGTCCTGCGTGGACGGTTCGAAGAGAGTTGGGGAAGGCAGCCCGCATCGGGGGCTCCAGCGATGCCGCTGTGGTTCTTTAAAGGCGCGGAGGCTTTTCCAGTGCACGATTCCCACCAAGGGAAGCGTTACAGTACTACCAAAAATCTACAACTCTGCCTTTTCTTTTCAATAAGTTGGAGCGGTAGTGCAAGGGCGAGGTACCATGGCCTAGAGGAGTCTGAGGCATTTCCCACAATGCTCGGGGAAATTACGGCCAAGCAGAGAGGTTTTCTGGCTCCAAGAAGCCTAAGGCTTGGCATGGGCATAGTGGGAGCACCACACCCATCGAGGCCCCTAACGCACTGCGAGGATGAGCAGAAGTGCGAAGAGGAGCGAGTGAACCACTTCCGACCAGCCGAGCCGCCGGATGGCAAATCGTTCACCCAGCCGGGCTAGACCATAGCCGGCGCGAAGCAGCGCCGGTGCAAACGCAAAAGGCACCGCCCAGGAGAGCCGGCGGTTTACGGCGAGCGATACCAGGAGGCCGACAAGGAGAAGGTGATAG
>DATBWB010000218.1 GCA_036514995.1 Candidatus Acidiferrales bacterium | reverse complement strand
CTGCTAAAGGCCCACGCGAACCTGCAATCTCCACCCAGGGCTTAGACGGTTTTACCAGCGTCGTCGAGTGCGAGCCATCGCGCAGTTGCACACGCACAAGGATGTCTGTGATGGTGGCCTGAAGCCCCACGAACTCGATTTGCTTTCCGGCAAGCCCGTTTGCCCCTGCTTCGATCACCCGGCGTTCGACGAGAGAGTCAGTTAGCTCCTGCACCGTCGGCTCCGTGACATTGCGCACGTCATCAGGAAATTTTAGTGCGACAGGAAGGCGCATGCCTGACAAAATAGGGGTACGCCAGAGAACGCTATAGCGGCCAGGAGCTGTCTCGTTGATCTCAAGGAAGGCGGGGCGAGACTCGTGGGCCCATGCGCTAGGCGCCTGGGCGAACATGCCAAGCCACAGAGCGAAAAGCAGGAACCACTGGAGCCTAGTGGGGTACTGAAAAGACCGTTTTCGTACTTCGACAGGCTCAGCACGAACGGAAAATTGCCAATGACTACGACACCTGTCTCGTTCGCCCTGAGCAGTGAGCATGTCGAACTGTCGAAGAGTGAACGAGGTGTTTTTACGCAGACTGCAAAAACCTATCATCCAGACGTTCATGGTGCCTCCTTGGCTGTGGGCAGGTTCGTGCTCGGGACCTCTTTCGCAGTTGGTTTGGGAAGTACAACCTCATAGCGCATTCTCATCGCTTCAAACATCTTGCGCTTCGTCTCGGCGCGCTGTTCCTCTATCCATTTGGACTTGACATCCTGCACTACCTCCTCGAACTGTGGTACACGGCTTGGTGTAATCGAGTCAACCCAGACCAGGTGCCAGCCGTACCCAGACTCGATTGGGCCCTGCCACGAACCGGGCTTCAGTTGAAACATAGACTGGGCAAAGTTTGGACCAAACTCTTTAGCCAACTGCTCTGGCGTGCGATCACCGTAATAATCCTGAAACATGAAGGGATCGGCGAGAGCAGCCGCAGCCGTCGAGTCTTCGGGTTTGCCGACGAGTTTATTGAGCGTACGAAAAGCGTCGGCGCGTGCGTGCTCTCCTCGGCGGTCGGGAGAGAAGTAAAGGTGGCGGAACGTGGCGCGTGCGGGCAGCGCAAATCGCTTGGAGTTCTTCTCGAACCAGGCCCTGAGTTCTTCGGTCGTGGGCTCGCGCAGGTCTGACAAATCTTCGGCGAGGAAATCCATCTTCTGCGCCATGCGGCGCTTGACGATGGTATCCTCTTTGTCTAGGCCTAGCGCCAGCGCCTCACGGTAAAGAATCTCCTCGCGGACTCTACTGTTGATGAGCCCGGCCAGTTCCTCTGGAGTGGGGGGACGCTGCCATTGTGCAGTAAAGGCTATTTGCAGTTGGCGGAGGTCATCCTCGGTCAGCACGATTCGGTTGAGACTCCGTTCCTGACCGGGATTCAATACAGTGTAAACGGCGAATAGCAGCAGCCCGATCAGAAGAAAATGCACCAGCGGCTCGCGCAACCAGCGTTTCATTAATCTTTACCCTCCTATCTCGACGAAGTCGTCTTTTTTCGGTTCGATCATCACGGCTCACCGCAGAGGGCTCACCTCCGCCACTGCGGGAGTGATCTCGTAGTTGGCGTACCCGAATTCGTTGCTGCGCGCGCCCAGATACTTCGTGCCCACTTTGTATACGGTAATCTCGATTGGCGTGCCGACGAGCGACGTAACGATCTTCCCGTTGTTGATGTTATACGTCTGGGAGGTGCCGAGATAGCTAGCTCCGACCGGGTCGCCGGTCAAACTCTGCATCGCCATCTTTTTTCCCACGTACCGTACCTGGAGCTCGCCCTGGTTAGCGGGGAAGCGCTGGGTAACGTACCCGGGCTCGACGGGTGTGAGCGGCTTGGCTGCGGCGCCCTTGCCCAGGGCACCGTAGATGATCATGTACTTGTCGCCGGTCACCGTATTCTCCAGCCATGTCGACTTGTCCACGATCAGCGTTTTCAGCTGAGCGTCGTCGAGCGCTACCGCGCCCTTCTTCTTCAGGTCGGCCACCGTGATGCCCGGCTTGGCGTTCTTGCGCGCCTCGGCGCTTGGCGTGTACCAGAGGGGTGAGCTCCATGCGCGCTCCTGGATGGTGGCAGCCACGACGTCGGGTGGCGCGATACCCAGCTTCTTCGCCTGGATCGTCGTCCACCGCGGCGTCGGGATCTCCAGCACGCGGGCATAGTAGAAGGCATCAAGGCTCGGATCGAACTCCGGATCGGTCCACACCGTCTTCAGCTCGACGTCACCGATGGTGTTGGTGTATGTTGCATTCTCGACGTCCACCGTGCTGCCGATCGGCGGCACAACGCCAGTCCACTTGTCGGGCTTGCGGTCACCAGCCCAGACGACGTCGAAGACCTTCTCGAAGCTTTGGCCGCTCTTGCTCCAGCCCTTTACGATCTGGATCCGGTCGAGATTACCGGAGGTGGGATCCTTGACCGCCCATACGATAAATGTCGGGGCCTTGGCCTTGGCGGGCGGCAGGTCGCCACCCATGGGGACACCCTTCGCATAGCCGGTCTTGACCCAGTCCTTGTCCGCCAGAATGTCCGCGGTGTACTCCCACCCGCCGAACAGACGAACCTTGATGTGCGGGCCGGTTACGGCAAAGGTTTCCTTGCGCTTCATGGCCTCAAACAGCGACGCGCGCGTGTTCTCCTCGGCCCACACGCCGGTCATTCCGCCGGTGCCTTCGGTGCGCGCGTCAAACATACCGCCCACCAGAGTGCCTGACATGCGTGCCTCGATCGTCCCGTCCGCAATAGAATGACCGCCGAAGAAGTTGTCCTGGCGGTACGGGACAGCGGTGTTGTGCGAGTCCGACGCAGCCCCGAAACCGAACTTGTACGGGTTGAAGCCCTCGGTGTCCTGCATGGCGATGCCATCCTTCAGTGCCTGCCGGGCATAGCTGCCGACAATGTGCGGAATGCGTCCTGGCGGGTTGCCCAGCAGAACCGACATGATCTCGAAGCTGGCGAACTCATCATTGGGCGAGAGCAACGGGTGCGTCTCCGAGGTGCCCTTGAGCTGCTTGATTTCGATCAGCGGCTCGTTGCGCATGCGCGACGCGGCATAGGCGGCATCGATCGGGCGGCCGTTTGTGTCGACGTCGATCGGGAACATGCGACCGTCTGAGAGGTTGGCGTTGTGTGAAATGGCGAGCAGCTCGTTGCCGGTCTTGCGCTGTCTGTCCATCCAGTTCCAGAGATCCACGGGGTGGAAAGAGTCCAGAGCGCTGAAGGGCATCGGCGGCACCTTGGCGCAGTCCTTGAAGAAGATGTTGCGATGAAGATTCATGTTGTTCGGCATCGAGGTCCACTCGTAGGAGCAGAAAGCCGTGAACTCCCCCGGCTGGTTTGCCTGATCGGCGAGCTCGACGTTTTTCTTCCAGACTGTAGCGGCAATCTCGGGGGCCATGAGCGCCTTGACCGGCGGTCCGGCGGCTAGAGTGTTGATTGCATACAGGGCGACTCTCGTCATTTCTTCCTTCGTCTTGGCTTTCAGGATCAGGGGCTGCGCGGCAGGCAGCTTGCTGATCGGCGAGCTCGGATCGTTCGCCAACTGGACCACGCCGGCGTATTCGGAGTGATCGGTGACCCCTGCCCAGTCGAGCGGCGTGTCGATTTTGACTTCGAAGCCCAGCGGATGCTTGATCGGCTCGCCCTTGAAGTACTTGTAGGCGTCGCCGGGATTGGTGATGGTGTTCCCGATGCTGAACGCGTCGAGCGACCAGCTCGTGTGAACGTGCGTTTCGCCGAAGTAGGCGTTACGCTCAGGGTTTCTCTGCTGAGCAAATCCCGGCCCCGCCGTCAAGCTCAACAGTGCCGTTCCCAGCAATACAGCCATTACACCGCGTAGTTGAAAATACGTAAAACTTCCTTTTTTCATGTCAATCTCCTTTAGCCTCCCAGCCAAAACTGATCTGAGGTAATGAGAAGTCCTTAAGATTTTCTTTACACTCTCCATGTGTTACCTCCTTATGTAATTTTTTCTTTGATTAACACCTTCAAATTGAAACCTGCTATTTTAATCCCATTTTATGTATCAAAATTTTTATTCCCGTTATTTTAATAAGAGCACAATTTATAGTCAATCAATTTTCT
>DATBWB010000217.1 GCA_036514995.1 Candidatus Acidiferrales bacterium | reverse complement strand
GCCCCTGGCTGCTGACCGGCCGCACGCAGCTCAATGCGCTGCTCGTTTTTATCGGCGTACTCGGCGGCATCAGCGTGTTCGGCATGTTGGGACTTGTGCTCGGTCCGATAGTAATCGCCACTGCCGCCGGTGCTCTGCAGGCCTATCGCCAGGGCGAGAATACTGGCTGAACCAGTTCGCGCGAAGAAAACGCACCGCGAGCCTGGCTTGGGCGAGCCTATCCGCTGTGCTAGAGTAGCCGCCGCGGAGAACTCCATGGGAACCCAACCCGCCACCCAACCTGCCCCGTCGCCAACCGAACTCACTCCCGAAAAGCTTCGCTGGCGCTGCGACCCCGCCCGCATTCCGTTTGAGACCACCGCCCAGGCCGAACCCCTCGAGGGCGTGATTGGCCAGGACCGCGCCATCCGCGCTCTCAAAATGGGTGTCGAGCTTAACGCCCCCGGCTACAACGTCTTCGTGTGCGGCCTGGCCGGCACCAGCCGCGGCGGCATGATGGTCCGCATGATTGAAGAAATCCAGCCCGGCATCAAGCCGGCCCCGGATCGCTGCTACGTCAACAACTTCAAAAACTCTGACCGGCCGCGCCTGCTCACACTTCCGCGTGGCCAGGCCAGCGGTTTCAAGAAGGACATGCAGTCCGGCATCGAGTTTCTCCGGCGGCGCATCCCGCAGGTCTTCGAGGGCGAGCCCTTCCAGCGACAAAAGGCTCGCATCGTGGACCGCTTCACCGCCCGCGAAAAGGAGTTGATGGACGACTTCACTCGCCGCATCGCCCGCGAGCAGTTCGCGCTCGGACACATGCAGGTAGGCGCCGTCGCCTTGCCGGAAATTTTTCCCGTGCTCGAAGGCCAGATGGTGCCCATCGAGGACATCCCCAAGCTCGTCCACGAAGGCAAGCTTGAGACCGTCGCCGCCGAGGAGCTCGAGCGTAAGTACGAGTCGTTCCGCCAGGAATTTACCGTCGTTTACCGCAAGACGCTGACGCTTTCACGCGAGCTGGCCAGCGAGCTGAGTTACCTCGAGCAGGAAGCCGCTTCCGTCCTCGTTGATGGCGTGATCGAAGAGCTCAAGGAAAAATACCCGGGTGCGCAGGTGAGTGAGTACATGGAAGAGGTACGCCACCACCTGCTCGACAACCTTGACCCCTTCAAGGAGCGCGAGGGGGAAGAAGAGCAGCAGGCCTCACCCGACGGCGCTCCTCGCTCGCCCACGTCTGACCGCGACCCGTTCCGCGTCTACGGGGTCAATGTGTTGCTCGCCCACAACGCACAGGACACCTCGCCGGTCATCTTCGAAACCACACCCACCTACGCCAATCTCTTCGGCACCATCCAGCGCAGCTACGATTCCCGCGGCAGCGGCTGGACCTCTGATTTCATGGACCTCCGCGGCGGCTCCATCCTCCGCGCCGATGGCGGTTTCCTTATCATGTATGCGCTCGACACGCTCACCGAACCCGGGGTCTGGCGCACGCTGAAGCGCACCCTCAACCACGGCAAGCTCGAGATTCAGCCGCTCGATCTCTTTTTCCCTTTTGGCGCCACCGCTCTCAAGCCCGAGCCGATTGAAATTAACGTCAAGATCATCCTCATCGGCGACCGCGACATCTACGAACTCCTCTACCTGTATGAAGAGGACTTCAAGAAGATTTTTAAGGTCCGCGCCGAATTCGACGAAGAGATGGAGATGGGCGACGAGGTCATTCTCCAGTACGCTGGCCGTCTCCGTCGGCTCTCCGACGACGAAGGGTTGTGCCCCTTTGATCGCGGTGCCTTCGCTGCCATGCTCGAGTATGGTGTCCGCCAGGCCGGTCGCCGCGGCAAGGTGACCGCGCGCTTTTCTGAACTGGCCGATCTCGCCCGCGAAGCCTGTTACCTGGCCCGTGAATCCGGCGACTCCCCAGTTACGGCCGAGTACGTCCGCAAAGCCATCGAGGCGAAGACCGAGCGCCACAATCTGATCGAAACAAAAATCCGCGAGATGATCGAGCAGGGCAGCCTGCTCATCGACACCGCTGGCAGCCGCGTCGGCCAGGTCAACGGCTTGAGTGTGATCGAAATCGGCGGCTATGCCTTCGGCAAACCCGTGCGCATCACCGCTTCGGCCGCGCTCGGCAAGACCGGGTTGATCAACATCGAGCGCGAGTCCAACCTGAGCGGCCGGCTCCACGATAAGGGCATGCAGATCATCGCCGGCTTCCTCCGCTCCCGGT
>DATBWB010000216.1 GCA_036514995.1 Candidatus Acidiferrales bacterium | reverse complement strand
CTCCCCCGTCTCCGGATGGTCGTTCAGCCGCGGCGCTCCCCGGTAACGCTCCGCCACCAAGGGGCGGTCCTTGGGATATTGCTCGGTGTAGATGTTCCGAGGATGTTGCGAGCGAAACGTCACCCAGAGACCTTTGAGAAGATCCAGCAGGAGCATCCGGCGGAGAAGAAGCTTCAAGCTCATGCCGCCAGTCGCTCCCGCCTCTGACCAATCGCCGCAAGATAGGCGGCAACCAGGAAGATTCCAGCATTGCAAAGCCAAAGCGCCTTGCCAGGATTCCACCGATACAACTGGGCGAGGACAATGGCCGTGCCCACGCCGATAACGTTGACGATACCGAGGGGGATCATGAAGCGCCAACCAAGCCGCATGAGCTGGTCGAAACGATAGCGAGGGAACGTGCCACGATACCAAATGAATCCGTACAGGATGATGAAAACCTTGATGAGAAACCAAGCTTCCGGCGGAATAACCTGCAGGAAGTTGAGCCAGCTCACGTTAGGAAAGGGAGCCAGCCAACCGCCAAGAAAGAGCGTGACGGCAATAGATGAGACCACAATCATGTTGGCATATTCGGCCAGAAAATAGAGCGCCCAGCGGAAACCGCTGTACTCAGTGTGAAATCCAGCGACCAGTTCGGACTCAGCCTCAGGCAGATCGAACGGCGCACGGTTGGTTTCCGCTACTGAGGCAACTAAGTACAGGAAGAAGGCAATGGGTGAGTAGGCAAAGAACCAAATATGCTGCTCTTGCTGCACGCGGACGATTTCGCGCATGGAAAGCGTTCCCGCAAGAAGCACCCCACTCAGGATGGCCATCCCCAAAGCCACCTCATAGCTGACCAACTGAGCTGCGCTGCGCAGGGCGCCGAGCAAGGGATAATGACTGTTTGAAGACCATCCCCCCAGGATGATGCCCAAGATTCCAACGGACGAGATCGCCAATAGAAAAAGAATGCCGACGTTGACGTCCACGACATAGGCGCGCTGGCTGAACGGCACGAAGGCAAAAGCGGAAAGAGCGGTGGTTACGGAGATGGCAGGGGCAAACCAGAACACCCATTTGTCAGCCGTGTCCGGAATAATGTCCTCTTTGATCAGTAACTTGAGGGCATCGGCGATGGGCTGAAGGAGGCCATGGGGGCCGACGCGCATGGGACCCAGGCGCACCTGCATGTCGGCCAGCACTTTGCGTTCCAGCAAAACGATGTAACCTGCCAGCAGCGGCACAACCGCCACAATCAAAAGGATTAAGCCGATCCGGAGGGCAAGATCCGAGTGGAGAAACTGTATGAAGTAGTTCATGCGAAAGGACGTTCCATCGCGCCCGGCGGCCAAAGCCTAGCGGTCCACTTCCCCCAGCACGATATCGAGGGTTCCAATGATGGCCACCACGTCGGCAACGAGCATACCCTTCACCATCTTGTCAAACGACTGCAGATTGATGAAAGACGGTGGCCGGATGCGAACCCGGTAGGGTTGGACGGTGCCATCACTCACAACGTAGTAGCCGATTTCGCCCTTGGGCGCTTCGATCGAGTGATAGACCTCGCCGGGTGGCGGTTTCAAAACCTTGCCCACTTTGGCCATGATGGGCCCCGCCGGAATGGTCTCGATGGCTTGCTGACAAATGCGACAGGATTGCCGCATCTCTTCCATCCGAACCATATAGCGGTCAAAAGTATCGCCATTCGTGCCCGTCGGGATCATGAAATCAAATTCGCTATAAGCGGCGTAAGGAAAGGCTTTGCGAATGTCCCATCGCAGGCCGCTAGCGCGCAAGATGGGGCCGGTAGCGCCAAGATCGATGGCGTCTTTGATCGTAAGAATGCCGACACCTTTGGTACGGCCCAGCCAGATGCGATTTTCAGTGAGCAGCGCTTCGTACTCGTCCACACGACGGTAAAAATCGCGGCAAAACCTTCGGACATCATCCTCAAAACCATCGTATGTTTCGTATTGCAAACCGCCGATGCGGAAGGCGTGGGTGGTCAAGCGCGCTCCGCAATACTTCTCAAAAATTTTGAGGACCTCTTCCCGTTCGCGAAAGGTGTAGAAAAGCGGCGTGATGGCGCCGATATCGAGGGCGTGAGTACCCAGCCAAAGGAGATGGCTGGCGATGCGCTGCAGCTCGGTGAGGATGGTACGCACCCAGCGAGCCCGAGGGGGCGCCTCCACGCCGAGCAGCTTCTCAACTGTTTCCACATACCCGAGGCCGTTCGACACCGCCGCCACGTAGTCGGTTCGGTCCACATAGGGAGCGAATTGCGCGTAGGTGCGGTGTTCGGCGATTTTTTCAACGCCGCGGTGCAGATATCCAATGATGCACTCAGAGCCGACGATTTTTTCGCCGTCGAGCTTTAATTTGACGCGAAGAACGCCGTGCGTGGCGGGGTGCTGCGGCCCCATATTGAGGATAATCTCGTCGGCGCCGAGTACGGTTTCCTCGGTAGCTGTCCAGGGTCGTTCGTCAGGCATGACTACTGGCCGCTTTCAATATGCAGGTTTTCACGCACCCAATCGGTGTCCTGCTTGAGAATGTCGTAGTCCTTGCGCAGTGGATGACCTTGCCACTCATCGGGAAGCAAGATTCTCTTGAGATGCGGGTGGCCGTCGAAAACGATGCCGAACATGTCAAAGCACTCCCGTTCGAGCCAGTTGGCAGCACCCCAGACGGAAGCAACACTCGCGATCTTCTGGCTGACGGCCACCTCCGCTTTTAGACGGAGGCGCTCATTTTTCGGGAAGGAGTAAAGGTTGTAGACGACATCGAAGCGACGCTCGCGCTTAGGCCAGTCGAGAGCTGTCAGGTCAGTGAGGAAATCGAATTTCTCGTCGTCGCGAAGATAGCGGCAGATTTCCAAGAGAGGAGCAGAGCTCACCTTGATGATGGCCTGTTTTCGATCCAGGATAGCCTCCCCGATGGCATCAGCGAAGCGTTCCCGCAAGCGCTTTAAGAGTTCGCTGTCAAGAGGCACTGGCTTCAAAAGATCTTCCGGCTTTGGGGGCCGCGGCGGCGAAGGAGCACCGGCGGACGGCTTAGGGGAGGGGGTAGGTTGATCTGCCATTTTTTGCTTGGTTGCCCACGGAAGATCTCAACTCAAGGGACACAAGACAAATACTGTTATCACACGCATGGGCGGAATTCAACACAGCCCAACGAAGCCAAAGATTCTTCAGAAGACAACAAGCACGGGCTCAAAAAAGCCGATGCCACCGCGGTGCTCAAAGGAACGACTAAACCCAGTCGAGAGCGCCTCTCTTGTAGAGCCATACATAGCCAATGATCAAGATTCCCAGAAAAACAAGCATCTCCACCAAGCCAAACAACCCAAGCTGACGATACTGCACGGCCCAGGGAAACAGGAAGATGGTTTCCACGTCAAACACAACAAACAGGATAGCAATGATATAGAAACGAACCGAATAGCGGCCGCGGGCGTCCCCCTCGGCCGGTATTCCGCACTCATAGGCCTTCAACTTGGCACCCACCGCGCGCGAATCCGGCCGGACAAATTTCATGAGCCAAATTGTTACAACCGGCACTAAGAGCGCAAGCAAAACAAAGATGAGCAGGGGAACGTAGTTTGCCGGCATAGTCTTGCCCGCTTGGCCGAAGATGAAAGAGTCATACTAGCACAGGGCCAAGAGCAAGGCAAAGTAGTGGGCGCAAAAAATTTCCGCGCCAGTTGCCGCGGACGTCACCGATGGGAATGAGGATCCTGGCCACGAAGCAGCAGGACGACGTGAGGCAGCAACCGAGCGATGGCAGCCAACGATTGAACCGCCCCGGCGGGGCTGCCGGGCAAATTGACTATAAGGCAGGCACCGCGGGTGCCGGCAAGGGCGCGAGAGAGAGGGGCGAACTTGCTGTGGCGCTGGCCTGTGCGGCGCATCAGTTCAGCGAGACCCGGGATGAGGCGACCGAGAACGGACTCAGTAGCTTCAGGCGTAACGTCACGCAAACCCAGTCCGGTTCCGCCCGACGTCAAGATAATATCCACCCGGCGCGATTTGGACCACGCCAGCAACGTCCGACGAATCGCCGGAAAGCTATCCGGAACAACTTTTCTGAATACGACCCGCCAGCCCAGTTTGCGAACTCGGCGGGCGACGGCAGGGCCGGATAGATCGGGGCGGACGCCACGCGAGGCAGAATCGCTTACGGTCAGCACAGCGACGCGAACGTCAACTTTGGACGGCGCCACGGTTGGCTTCATCTACAAGCCGGAGAGCTTCCATAAGAAGGCCCTGGGTTGAGCGAGTGGTAGTCTGTCGCGAAGGGGCCATGGAAAAATCAATTTCGAACTCCCCTTCATTCCAAAGAACAATCTGGTAGAAAGCATCATCCCCGCGAGAAGTATCAAGGCTAGCATCGAGAATCTGACCGTTCTGAAAAAAAAGCGAGCACTCTTTTCCACCACTGCGAAGGGTCAGCCGGCAAGATTTTTGTCCCATTTCGAGAGACTGGCACAGATCAATGACGTTCATCTCCTCCAGCCGGCCCTGAATGACACCCAGGCGCGTAGCCCCCCGCTGGAGCTTCTCCAAACGAATGCGATCTACTACCTTCTTGGCGCGTGAGACAAGGTCTTTCAAAAAGAAAGGTTTGACGATGTAATCTTCGACAGTGCCGGCCATCAATTGCAGGCGCTCCTCGATGTCCTTTCGGCTAGCCACAAAGATGAGCGGAATCTGGCGAGTTGCTTCCGAGTTGCGCAACTTTTCAAAGAGAGCCGCCCCATCCACATTGGGCATGCGATAATCAGCTACGACAAGATCAGGTTGTTGTTCAGATACCTTACGAATGGCATCGGCACCGTCATTGGCGGTGGTCACCTCGCCCAGGTGCTCCATGCCTTTGCGCATCAGGTCGAGGAGAGCTGGATTGTCCTCGACAAGCAAAATACGAACGCCAGTTTTCATTTTTTCATGAACCCAAGGCCCCGCCGATAGTGCCCGCGGCGACCACCTGTTTTCTCGACGAGGAATAAGTCTGTGATGGTCATGGCAGGGTCGGCCGCCTTACACATATCATAAACCGTGAGGGCAGCGACCGCTGCGGCGGTCAGCGCCTCCATTTCGACGCCGGTCTTTGAAGCGGCTGTCACCCGGGTCGAGATTTGGATCCCATTCTCGCACAGGCTCGCCTCCACATCAATGTAGGTCAAGGGCAAAGGGTGACACAGAGGAATGAGATCGGCGGTACGTTTCGCAGCGGCAATGCCCGCAATGCGGGCGATTTCCAGTGGATTGCCTTTGGGCAGACGCAGGCGTCGAATCCGAGCAAGGGCTTCGGGCCGAATCTGAACAAAAGCCTGGGCTCGGGCCGAGCGCCGCGTGGCCCCCTTTCCGCTTACGTCCACCATGCGGATGCTTCCCTCTTTGCCAAAGTGAGTCAACTTTGCCAATGAGAGCTTTCCTCTTCAGTCAATTCTTCCGAGCCTTCAGCGCCGGGAAGGCACGGCTGATATTAACAGGAAACAATTTGCTGGACGTCAAAGTTGTCCGAAGCGAAAAGCGGGCAGCACACCAGCCAGAGCCCCGCGAACAAAGCTCCTCTCCTATTCCCTTTCCCTGCGGCATGCTCAGGACCGAGGTTCACCAGCTAATTCAAGAGAAACACAACGGTAACATACTCGCCAGCCTTCAAGCACTCCTGGTCATCCGGGAAGATAAGGAAGCAGTCAGAGCGCGAGAGAGCAACCAAATCGCCTGAGCCTTGCCACGACAAAGTCCGCACGCGGACCTCGTTCCCCTCGCGCTCCAGTCTGGCCGGGAGAAACCCCTTCAAGCCGTTTTTCTGCCGGACTTCTACGGCGAGGCGAGCC
>DATBWB010000215.1 GCA_036514995.1 Candidatus Acidiferrales bacterium | reverse complement strand
CTCCCGCTCGCGGTTTTGCGGCAGAGAGCCACAGACGCACCCTTCCCGCCGCGCCTTCCATCTTCATTGTACGGAAAGCGGGAGTCGAGGGCAATTCAACCGGCGAACGGGCCAGCGATTTCGCAAACCAGTATCCGCACGGGATAGAACTGGCTGACGACAGGGGAGTTTGGGGGCGGGAGCAGCCCGAATGATCATTGCAGATGCCACGGGGCAGCTTTTTCCGGTCGACAGACCAGTTCTGAGACGTGGTGGCGGCCGCCAAGGGAATAGTAGGCCTGGAGCGCTGTGGGGATGCGCCCAGTCAAGCGGAAGGAAGGGAGGAAAACCGGTGAGACCCCGCAGCGCGTTCAACTGGAATCCAGTCGGACCACGAGAAAGCGATAGCCGATCTGCCGCGCCGTCTCGCAGAAACTGGGGGGAGCGGCCCGGCAGTGGCTGCGCACCTGGCGGTGGTAGAAGACCATGCTCAGGGTGTAGGCCAGAACTCGGATCATGGTGAGCACGACCAGAGCGCAGCTTTGGTGGACAGAAGGCCGCTTCAGATGGCAGTCCGTGGTGATGGTTTGGAAGGCTTGCGCGTCGATGGTCCAGCGACTGCGCCCCAGTTGATGGATGAACAGGGGTGGGATGGAGCCGAGATCGACGTTGGTCGCATAGAAGTTGGTGCTCAGAACTGCGGCCGGTTGCTTGGTCTTGACGGCGGCGCCATCTTTGTTCTGGATCACGACGCAATGGCCGTTCTGCACGCGAGCTGTTTTCACCACTCCCACCAGACGATCGGCAACGGGCCAGTCCACTTCCGGCAGATGCCAGAGTTCCAACTGCTGTCGCGCGCTGGCGTCGCGATAATCGGCTGGGCGGTGGGTGAGCCGCTCGGCCTCGGCCGCCAGGTCCGGCTGGTTGTCCTTGAGATTGATCACCCATTCGAGCCCCAGGAGTTCCAAGGCCCGCGTGAAGGGAGTCTGGAGATAGAGCGCATCGGCGACGAGAATGTCGATAAAACGACGCCCCAACTTTTCGGTGAGCTCCTCTAGCAAGGCCAGCGAGCAGGCCACTTCGGTCTCCCCGGATTGTTGAAACCGGACCCCCAGGAAGACCGGGAACGGCGTGCTCGCCACCGTCACGGCCGACAGGCGATGGTAGTACTGGATGGAGGTTCGCAGTTCGCCGTCGACTTTCCGCTCTACGTTTCTCGTCAGGCACGCTGAGCAGCAGCGGGAGTAGGAGTTGCAGATTTCGATGCCATCCACGGCCGCCACCACCCGCCCTCTGGCCCAGTCGGAACGCAACACGCCATTCCTCTTCAGCCGCTTGGCGATTTCGCAGCCCAGTTCAAAGACCAGTCCAGGGTCTTGCCGCTGCAGGGCGTACCCCATGGTGTCTTCGCTCAATGGACCGATGCGTTGGCGCAGCACGCCCCGGCAACATTCCGCCTCAATACGGTGAACCGGACCGAACTGACAGGCCGTTCCAAAAAATACGGCGGCACACACTTTGGACCAGGGATGCCGCGGATCCTTCCGGCCCTCGGGCAACCCCGCCACCAAGCCGCCCCAGTTGAACACCTTGTTGAGATAGGTCTCAAACTGGTGGCGGCGCAATCCTACTTCTTCTTTCTCCGGCGGAGAAAACGCCGCAGGTTGAGGTAGGCAATCCGGGCCGCAGCCGCTTCGAATTGCTTGCGTTGTTCCACCTTGGAGCGAACCTCATCGGCCTGATCGAACGGCACGTGGAAGGTCTTGGATTTACCGTCCAAGAGGACAGAGAGGAGGAGCTCGGCATGCAATTTCTCTCCGTCGGCACAATGACAGTTCGGCTTACCGCACCTCCGGGCACGCTCGACGAAGGAGCCCGGCAGCATCTCGCGCAGGGCTCCCAGGCTCCGTACCAAGCGGCCGCGGAGATCCAATTCCGGGTCAGAGGCCATAGTCTATATCTGCCACTTATTATAGTGGCAGAATCACCCAAAGTCAAGGGCTTTTGAAGATTTGCAGAAATGCCTCGCCCAGGCAGAGGAGCCCCATCTCCCCGTGATTCAGGCCGATCAGCCAGTCGAAGAACTACGGTCTACGAAATCGCTGCCCGTTGATGACACAAGATTGGTGAGCCGGACAGCTACAAAATCCTTTACAGTACCGCTAACTCCGGATCAGTGACCGAGATTCCTTCGACCGCAGCAACCTTGCAGAAGATCCTGTCGGCAGCCACAAGGTTGCTGCGGTCGAA
>DATBWB010000214.1 GCA_036514995.1 Candidatus Acidiferrales bacterium | reverse complement strand
GGCAAGCCCGACTGCGGGCAAACTTTCTTAAGGAGGCATCATGGCTGAGCGTCCCCAAGCGGCGGCCCCCTTTCAGCCGTTCGTTCCCGCGCAAGTCACCCAGGCCGAACTCACCTTCCGAGCCGTTTTCCTGGGCGCTATCCTCGGTCTGATCTTCGGCGCGGTGACCGTTTACCTGGCACTGGTCGCGGGGTTGACGGTGAGCGCGTCCATCCCGGTGGCGGTGCTGGCCATCAGCATCTTCAAGTGGCTGGGGAAGTCCACGATTCTCGAGAACAACATCGTGCAGACGACGGGCTCGGCGGGAGAATCCATCGCCGCTGGCGTGGTCTTCACCTTGCCGGCACTCATTTTCCTCGGCTTCCCCCTGGGTGTGCCTGAGATTCCT
The DNA here is from genome assembly GCA_036514995.1 of Candidatus Acidiferrales bacterium. Lineage (NCBI taxonomy): Bacteria > Pseudomonadati > Acidobacteriota > Terriglobia > Candidatus Acidiferrales > Candidatus Acidiferrales bacterium. The sequence continues at coordinate 22,353 of DATBWB010000214.1, read as the reverse complement.
CGCGTGCTTCTTCTGGCCCTGGTGGGGAGCGTGCTCGGCGTGCTGTTCATGATTCCGCTGCGGCACCAGTTGAATGTGGCCGAGCACGGCACGCTCACCTATCCGGAAGGTACTGCCTGCGCCGACGTCTTGGTGGCGGGGGAAAAAGGCGGCAGCTTTGCCGGTAAGGTGTTTGCCGGCTTCGGCCTGGGCCTAATCTACAAGTTGCTAAACCAGGCCCTGTTGTTCTGGCAACCGCGGCCCATCTACCAGCCGGGGTGGTATCCGGGGGCAACGCTGGCGGCCGCGGTGACGCCGGAGTATCTGGGGGTGGGCTACATCATCGGCCCGCGCACCGCCGGGATGATCTTTGCTGGCGGCGTGCTTTCCTGGTTGGTCACCATTCCGATGATCAAGTTCTTCGGGGAGGGCCTCGTCGCACCCATCTTTCCCGGCACCGTGCCCATCCGGGAGATGGACGCCTTTGCGCTCTGGAACGCTTACATTCGTCCCATCGGGGCGGGGGCGGTGGCGACGGCGGGGCTGTTCACGTTGTCCCGGACGCTGCCCACCATTGTGCGGGCGCTGCGCACCACGCTCCAGCAGTTGCGCAAGGGCAAGGTCGCCGAGCCAGTAGCCGCCCTGCGCACTGAGCGGGAGCTTCCGGGCACCGTCATCTTCGGTGGTTCCTTGGCGATGATCCTGATCGTCTGGGCGCTGCTGGGACTGCGGGTCAATCCCGGCGTGAGCGGCAACCTGATTGCTTCGATCCTGGTGGTGTTCTTCGGCTTCCTTTTCGTAACTGTTTCGGCGCGGATCGTGGGGTTGATCGGCGCCTCCGCCAACCCCATTTCCGGGATGACCATTGCCACTCTGATGCTAACGGCGCTCCTCTTTGTGGCGGTGGGCTGGACGTCCGGGGCCTATCCGGCGGTGGCACTTTCCGTCGGCGGCATCGTCTGCATCGCTGCCGCGGTGGGCGGGGCAACGTCGCAGTCGCTGAAGACAGGGTTCCTCGTTGGGGCGACCCCGCGGCGCGCGGAAGTGGGCATGATTATCGGGGCTCTCACTTCGGTGCTGGTGATCGGCTTTACTCTCGTGCTCCTTAACCAGGCCTACACCCGCGTCGAGCCGCTGGTGATGGAGAACGTGCAGTTGAGCGCGGAGATGAAAGTGGTGGGCGAGGCCGCCCAGGACGGCAAGTCCTACCAGGTGATCAACGTCATCGGCTCGCGCATTCTCCCCGACGGGCGTTACTTCTACGACCCGGCCGGGCGCCGCATCGAATTCCAGGAACGTGTAGGCATCGGGTCCGAGCGCCTGCCGGCGCCCCAGGCGGTCCTGATGAGCACGGTGATCAACGGCATCTTGCGCCAGAGCCTCCCCTGGGGCCTGGTGTTGCTGGGGGTGTTCATCGTGGTGGTGATGGAGCTGTGCGGGGTTCGCTCGCTTGCCTTCGCTGTCGGCTCCTATCTGCCTATTTCCACCACCGCGCCCATCTTCTGCGGGGGAGTGGTGAACTGGTCGTTAGAGAAAATCTACAAGCGCCAGGAAGGCGAAGTCTCAAGCGGCGCGTTGTTTGCCGCCGGGCTCATCGCCGGCGGTTCCATCGGCGGCCTGATCTTGGCGGCCATTGTGGGCTTCGAACTGGAACAGAAAGTGGCCATCGGGACGAAGTACTGGCCAGCCATGGCCAGTTCCAGCGTCTTTGGCCTGCTGGTCTTTGCGGTGATGGCGACGGTACTGTTTGTTGTCGGGCGCAAAAAACTCGAATAAAGTCGAAACGTCTAGGAGTCGAAAAGTCGAAGAGACAAAGAGTCTAAGAGACGAAGAGTCCAACAGTCCAAGAGTCAAAGGGTCCAAGAGTCGAAAACCAGCACCATGAGTGCACAGCGGGCGAAAGTGGAGTCGTTCGAAGACCTTCACATATTTCAGCAAGCGAGGGTTCTGGTCACCCAGGTCTATGAACTCACTCGTTCAGGCCTTATTACAAAGGACTACGCGTTGGTGGACCGGATGCGCCGGGCGGCGATATCCATTCTCTCCAATATTGCCGAAGGATTCGAACGGCAAACGGACGTCGAGTTCGCGCGTTCGCTTTTTATTGCCAAGGGTTCCGGTGGTGAATTGCGCGCTCAGGTTTTGATTGCTCGAGACCAGAAGTACGTGGCGGAGAGGGACTACGAGGCGATTTCTTCTTGTTGTCGCCGGACAAGCGCGGGAGTGTACAACCTGATTTCCTGTCTCCGGCACTCGAGATCCACTCCGGAAGAGGCCAAGACGTGACCTCGCTACTTTGTGACTCTTCGACTTTTGGACTCTTAGACCCTTCCACTCTTTGACTCTTGGACTCTCTGCCATTTAGACTTGCAAGGTCATGGGTTCCTTCCCGCGTTCCTACGGCCGGCGCATCAACTGGGGCGGCCTGCTCACCCCGGCCATCAAGGCGCTGCTCATCGCCAACGCCGCCGTTTTTCTCCTGCAAACCCTGGTGCGCCTCTTTTTCGGCGGCCAAGCCGAGTTTGCGCTCATCCAGTTGTTCGGCCTGGTGCCGCGTGGCGTCACCCACGGCTTGCGGTTCTGGCAGCCGTTTACCTACCTGTTCCTGCACGGCGGACTATGGCACGTGCTGCTGAACATGCTGGTGCTCTGGATGTTTGGCAGCGATCTCGAGCGCTCCTGGGGCCGGCGTCGTTTTTTCACCTATTACTTTCTTACCGGCGCCGGGGCGGCTGTGATCAACATTGTCGTGAAGACTCTCTCTGATCCGGCTGGCATCGGATCGTCGCTCCAGCCCACCATCGGCGCTTCCGGCGCCATCTTCGGCATCCTGCTCGCCTCGGCCCTCGTCTTTCCTGACCGCCAGGTCTGGCTGATCCCGTTTCCGGTGACGCTCCCGATGCGGATCTACGTGTTCATCATCGGCGCCATTGCCTTTTTCGGCTCGCTTGGGGCCAGCGGCGACAACATCAGCCACATCTCCCATCTCGGCGGGATGATTTTTGGCTTTGCCTACCTGCGCGGCAATCTCTGGTGGTATCGCCTGCGCAATAACTTCTACGATTGGAAGCGGCAACGATTGCGGCGAAAATTTGAGGTTTATATGCGCGAAAGAGACGGCGAGCGCGGAGATCGCCGCCCGGGCGGATGGGTGAACTAGAGAATCGAAACTCGAGAAAGTAGCACTTACAAGGTGGCTAGACCGATCGCGGGTATCAGCGGCGGCCGATGGTATGCAGCTTCATGAAGTTCGTGGTGCCGGGGACGCCCGCCTGCGCGACCCCCGCTCAAGGGATAAGGATAAGGGGAGGGGAGAGTCGGAGCAACCCGAGGATCGAGAAATCATCGTCAGCAGACGATTCCCGGCGCGCTCTGATGGCCCGGCGGGTTTATGGGCTGCTCACAAACTCGCGCACAATCTCGAAGAGATAGCGGCAGCCTTCGCGAAAAGAATCAAGCGGGATGCGTTCATTGTCGGCATGGTAACCGGCGATCTGCTGGTCGGTGAGCGGAAAGGGAAGCAACCCGTAGGCCACCACGCCTTTCAAGCGGAGTTCGACGGAATCGGTTCCCCAGGTGGACATGTAGGGAGTGATGACCGCTCCCGGGAATACCTTGGCCGAGGCTTTTTCGATGGCGGTAAAGAGAGGCGTGTCAAAGGGGGAGCTGGGCGCATCGGACTGCGAAATGGCCTGCGCCTGGAGCTTCACCTGCGGATCGGCCACGACTTTTTCCAGCTCTTGGACGAAAGTTCCGATGTCTTTTCCCGGCAGCAGGCGGATATTGAGCGTGGCGCGAGCCTCCGACGGGATAACGTTGACGCGCAGGCCGGCGCGAAGAATCGTCGGCGAGACGGTATTGCGCAGCATCGAATTCCACGCCGGGTTCTCGCTCAATCTTCGCGCTGCCTCCGCGCCGCGCATCGGGTCCTCAAGCAGGCGCATCCATTTGGCCGTCTCCGGGTCTTCGATCTTGGCGAGTTGTTCAAAATAGCGGCGCGTGGTTGTGTTCAGCTCAGCCGGAGCCTGGTAGGCGGCGAGCCTGGCCACGGCGGCAGCAAGGTGAACGACCGGGTTTCCTACGAGCGGCATCGAGGCGTGACCGCTGGGCCCGGTGGCAATCACCTCGACGGCGTAAGAAAGCTTCTCGCTATTCTGCACGCCGATGGTTGCCACGCCGCCGGCCGCAGCCCGCTTCGCGGGATCGGGGCGCGCCACCACCCGCCCGCCCTCGTTGATGGCGTAGCCGGCGCGAATTTTTTCCCAGTGCTTTTGGGCGGTGTAGAGCATGCCCAGATCGCCGCCCGATTCTTCGTCGCCCTCGGCAAAGAAAATGATGTCTCGTTTCACGGGGACGCCGGAGCGCTTGATCGCCAGCATCGCCATGAGATTGGCGATCACCTGGCCTTTGTCATCGAGCGCGCCGCGGCCATAAAGTTCACCCTCTTTGGTCACGCCGCCGAAGGGATCCACCTCCCACTTGGCGCGATCCACGCCGACCACGTCCAGGTGGGCCAGGAGCAGCAACGCCTGGTCCGGAGCCGATGGCGGTTCGGCGGAAAGCCGGGCGATGACCACCCCGCGAGCCGGAGCCGTCTCGATCACCTCGGCCGGTATGCCTTCCCTGTCCAGGATAGATTTGAGGTATTGCGCGGCGGCCAGTTCGTTGCCCGGCGGATTGGTCGTATCAAACTGGAGCAGGCGGGAAAGGTATTCGGTGCCCTCGCGGCCAAGCGCGTTCCAGTCGAGTGCGGATTGGGCTCGGGCAGGCTGCCGGCCAGCGACGCATAACCCCAGCAAAACCAGGGAGAAAGCAAAAATTCTTCGCAGCATGAGAACCCTCCGGCGCAACGTTTCCTCTCAAAAACGAGTCATACTACCATGGGTTGACGTTTGTGAGGGCAGGTGGCAAGATTTCTCGAAGGCCCTCAGAGGAAGGTTGTCGGAAAGCGCGGAGGAATAGCATGAGACGCATTTCGTTTTGGAAACGGCTGCTGGTCCCGCTGTGCGGGATTGCCGCTGGCTGCCTGATGGCGCCGCTGCCCGGTTTGGCGCAAGAAAAGAAGCAAAAGGAAGGCCCGCCCCGACAGGAGGAGACCTATACCATCGCGGTCGAAGTGCCGGTCGTGCAAGTGCCCGTCATGGTGACTACTGAGCGCGGCGACATCATCACCGAGCTGAAAAAGGAAAATTTCCGCATCCTGGACGATGGCCAGCCGCAGGAGATTAGCGCCTTTGGCCCGAGCGAAGCGCCGATGACCATGGTCATGTTGATTGAGGGCTCGCGGGCGGTCGGGTACGTCATCTACCAGATCTATGACACGGCTTATGCCTTCCTCAATCATCTCAAGCCGGAGGACTGGGTGGCGCTGGTAACCTACGACATGAAGCCGCGACTCGAGGTGGACTTCACCCACAGCCGCCGGGAGGTCGCCGACGCGCTGCGCGGGCTGGGATTCGCCGCCTTCCGCGAGTCGAACCTGTTTGACGCCCTCATTGACACCCTCGGCCGGCTGAAGGACGTCAAAGGGAAGAAAAGCATCTTGCTCATCAGCACGGGGATGGACACCTTCAGTAAAGCTACTCTCGATCAGGCCTATAAGGCGGCGCAGAACTCCGATGTGACAATCTTCTCGGTCGGCCAGGGGCAGGACATCCGAGAGAGGCTCGATGCTAGGGGCTACGCCTCCGGCGCGCAGCGAGTGGGTTGGCTCCAGTGGGACAACCAGCTTCGAAGCTTCTCTCAAATGAGCGGTGGGCAGGCCTATTTCCCGCGCTTCTTCGGGGAGATGCCTTCCATCTTTAAAGACATTGCCAACCGCCTGCGCAATCAGTACACCATCGCCTACACGCCCACCCAGCGCGCCCGGGACGGAAAATTCCACAAGATCAAGGTTCAGGTCGTCGGCCCGGATGGCCAGCCGCTTACGGCGCAGGACCAAAAAGGAAAGAAGCACAAAATCGTGGTCCACGCCCGAGAGGGATATTACTCTCCCAAGGGCTAGGAGCCCTTACATAACCCCGGCGCGCGATTCGTCCCACTAATGCAAAAGAAAGGGTGGGGTTTCCTCAAAGATAACGATCAATATCCGCGCTTCTTGTCCACCAGGTTGAGCAATTCCCGCCCGGAAAACCAGCGTTCCAGATTGTTGAGCAACAAGGCGGCGTGGCGATGCCAGAGCCGCTCGCTCACGGCCGAGACGTGCGGGGTGATGAGCAGCCGCGGCGCCGACCAAAGAGCGTGATCGGGCGGAAGCGGCTCCGGATCGGTTACGTCGAGTGCTGCTCCGGCAATCTGCCCGGCGCCGAGCGCTTGGATCAAGTCGGCTGCATTCACCAGCGTGCCGCGGCTGACGTTCAGGAGATAAGCGGTGGGCTTCATGGCGGCGAGGGTGCGGGCGTTGATCAGACCAATCGTCTCGGAAGTTTCCGGAGCGGCTACGACGACAAAGTCGCCTGCGGCAAGCGCCTCCAGCAAGCGTCCGCTTTCAAAGACCGCGTCGGCAGGTTCCGTGTCCTCGTTGGCCCGTTTTCTTACGGCGACCACGTTCATGCCGAGCGCCTTCGCCCTTCGCGCCAACTCACGGCCTATAGCGCCAAAGCCGATGATGACGAGCGTCCGTCCCCCCAGCTCCATGGGATGAGGCTCCTCCCCCCAGATCTCCGACTGCGACCAGTGGCGCTCGTCCTGATAGCGGACCGCCGACGGCAGGTGTCGGGCGAGCGCGAGGATAAGCCCGAGGGTGTGCTCGGCCATGGCCACTGCATGGACGCCACGCGAATTCGTAATCAAGACGTCGCTGGCCACGATGGCCGGCTGCATAAGCTGGTTCACGCCCGCCGCCAGGCAGTGAATCCACTCGAGTTCTCTTGCCAGAGCGAACTGTTCCGGCCGGAGCGAAAATCCGGCAAAAATGTTTGTGTCGCCGATTTCGCGCTCGAGGCCGTCGTAGGAGGGAAGATGGACAAACTCGAGCGCCGGCCAGCGCGTCCGGATCATCTCGGCGAACCACTCGGGCGGCCGCCAAAGCTCAAACCGATGCCAGATGCAAAGCAGGAACTTGGTCGAGGAAGGATCGCGAGTCATGGCGGCGGTCATCCTAGCAGCTTCCCGCCTCCGTTTGTAGCTCCGGTGAACTGTGGTCCCTTCGCGTGATTCCTTCGTCCGGTATTCGCTTTGGCCGCGGAGGGTGCCGGATGCGTTTTCGGGCGAGGGCGGGAAAACTACGGGCACATGCGAAGGTCGCAGCCGGTCATTTCTTTCGGCTGGGGAATACCGAGGATACCGAGCAAGGTTGGAGATACGTCTCGAAGCGAGCCGCCCGGCCGGAGCCGCAATTGTGCGTTGTCGGTGAGGCAGACGAAGGGAACGGGATTCGTCGTATGGGCGGTGTGAGGCCCGCCGGTCACCGGATCGAGCATCAATTCGGCGTTCCCGTGGTCTGCCGTGACGATCCATGCCCCGCCTTTGGCCGCCATCGTCCGGTAGATTCGCCCGAGACACGCATCCACCGCTTCCACCGCCTTGATGGCCGCTTCCAGTTTGCCGGAGTGGCCGACCATGTCGGCATTGGCAAAATTCATGATGATGGCGTCGAAGTCTCCCTTCTCGATCGCCTTCACCACCGTTTCCGCAACCCCGGCGGCGCTCATTTCCGGCTGGAGGTCGTAGGTGGGCACTTTGGGGGAAGGGACCAGAATACGTTCCTCGCCGGGGAAGGGCTTTTCCACGCCCCCGTTAAAGAAATAGGTCACGTGGGCATACTTCTCCGTTTCGGCGACGCGCAGGTTGCGGAAGCCGAGGCCGGAAAACACATTGGCCAGGATGTTTTCCACTTCCTGCTGGCCGATGACGTGGGGGACCCAGGTGAAGGTTTTGTCGTACTGCGTCATCGTGACGAAGAAGAGATTCTTCGGCCGCTTCGGGTCAACGAATTTGTCGAAATTTGGCTCGGCCAGCGCCCGGGTGGTCTGCCGGGCGCGGTCGGCGCGAAAATTGAAAAAGATGACCGCGTCGTCGTCCTGGATTCGCCCGCGCGGCTTTCCCGCCTTGCCCGAATCGGGCTTGCCAGTAATCACCATGGGCAGCACAAATTCATCCGTGACGCCCTGGTCGTAGCTGCGCCGGAGAGCTTCGATGGGGTCGCTCGACTTGTACGCCGCTTCTCCGTGGACCATCGCGCAGTAGGCTTTCTCGATGCGCGGCCAGCGATTATCACGGTCCATGGCGAAGTAGCGGCCCGTCACCGTGGCAATCTGGCCGGTGCCGTACTCGCGCATCTTCTGTTCGACCTGGCGGAGGTAGTCCACCCCGGCGGTGGGGGAGGTGTCGCGGCCGTCCATGATCGCCTGGACAAACACGCGCTCCACCTTGTTCTGCTGCGCCATCTTGAGCAACGCCATCAGATGGTTGATGTGGGAGTGAACGCCGCCGTCGGAGACCAGGCCAATCAGATGAAGCTGCCGCTCGCGGCCGCGGGCTATCGCTTGGAGAAGCAGCTCGTTTTGAAAAAATTCTCCGCTTGCGATCATCAGGTCAAGCCGGGTGATGTCCATGTGGACAATCCGCCCGGCGCCGATGTTGAGGTGGCCGACCTCGGAGTTGCCCATCTGGCCTTGAGGAAGCCCGACGGCTTCGCCCGAGGTCGCGATCGTCACCCAGGGATATTTCCGGCAGAGCTGGTCGTAGTTCGGCGTGCGCGCGAGCGCGATGGCGTTATTCTCTCGCTCTTCGCGGTAGCCCCAGCCATCCAGCACCGTCAGTACAATCGGTCTCGGTCGTTTTGGCATATACAGTTACAAGGTTCCTCGGAGCCCCGAGGCTTGCCCTGAGCGCAGCCGAAGGGCTCCTGCCTCGGGGAATTGAATCCCAGCCTAGCCCTCAGGCACCGATGATCCGCCGGGCCCAACGGCCGATGATTGGATATGCGGCCCACTCGCCCCGCATCGCCCTGATGCCGAACACGATGCCGATCACGAGAGTCAGAACCCAGCCGCCCATCATCATCAGCCAGATCAAGGGGAAAAATATCAAAAATGCGACCGGAGGCCCCTGGGATGGCGACTGTGGTCCCCCGCGTGAGGCCGCGCTCATAAAGAACGTGACAAAGAACAGTGCCATGCAGATCATAGAGAGCACGAAGTAGACGACTTGCCAAAGCAGAGCCTGCATCGCGTGGAAGGCCACGAAGCGAGACTCACGTTTGACCACATAAATCACCAGCGGCCCGATGAACCAAGTGAACACCTGCAGGAACTGGGCCAGGAAGGCAAGCGTCTTGTCGTCTGAGGTTGGGGCTAGGGTTTCTTGCTCCATCATTCCACCTCTCCCTTCCTTGTTTCTAATTTCAGGGCGTGTCAAATGGCCGCGGACTTAACGGCCAGGGCGCTGCGGCCGGGGAAGCGAGCACGAGACCCCAGCTCTTCTTCAATCCTCAGCAACTGGTTGTACTTGGCGATGCGGTCGGTGCGCGAGGCTGAACCGGTCTTGATCTGCCCGGTGCCCATGGCCACGACGAAGTCGGAAATGAACGCATCTTCCGTTTCGCCGGAGCGATGGGACACAATCGCCGCATAGCCGGCCTTCTGCGCCATGCGAATGGCCTCGATCGTTTCCGTCACCGTCCCAATCTGATTCAATTTGATCAAGATCGCATTGGCAATGCCCTCGCGGATGCCGCGGCCGAGTCGTTCCGTGCTGGTTACGAAGAGATCGTCGCCGACGAGCTGGACTTTTTGGCCGAGCGCGGCGGTAAGCATCTTCCACCCCGCCCAATCATCCTCCGCCAGGCCGTCTTCGATCGAAACAATCGGATACTGGCGCACCCAATCGGCATAAAAGGCTACCATTTGCTCGTTCGAGCGGGTCGAGCCATCCGACTTTTTGAATACGTACCGGCCGTTTTGGTAGAACTCGCTCGCCGCCGGATCAAGCGCAATCGCCACCTGCTCGCCCGCCCGGTAGCCGGCCTGGACGACGGCCTCGAGGATGAACTCGACGGCTTCAACATTCGATTTCAAATTCGGAGCAAAGCCGCCCTCATCGCCCACCGCCGTCGCATAGCCGCGCTTCTTCAGGACCGATTTGAGGGTGTGAAAAACCTCGACGCCCATGCGAAGAGCTTCGGAAAAAGAAGAGGCGCCCACCGGCATTACCATGAATTCCTGCAGGTCCACCGAATTGTCAGCATGGGCGCCGCCGTTCAAAATGTTCATCATCGGCGCCGGGAGCGTTGCTCGGCCCTCGCCCCGATCCCATCGGGGCAAGCCGCCGAGATAGCGATAAAGGGCGATGCCCTTCGCCTGGGCGGCCGCCCGCGCGCATGCCATAGAAACGGCCAGGATGGCGTTGGCGCCGAGTTTGCCTTTATTCGGCGTGCTGTCCAAAGAAATCATCAAGCCATCCAGGGCTTCTTGCTCGGAAGCCTCTTTGCCTTTGAGCGCGGCGGCGATGGGCCCGTTGACGTTAGCGACCGCCGTGCGCACGCCTTTGCCCAGGTAGCGCGCTTGATCGCCGTCGCGCAGCTCGAGCGCTTCATGCTCGCCGGTGGAGGCGCCGGAAGGCACCGCTGCCCGTCCCACCGTTCCTCCGGCAAGGCCGACTTCCGCTTCCACGGTGGGATTGCCGCGCGAGTCGAGGATTTCGCGGCCCCGTATCCACTCGATAGCTGGCATTCTTTCCTCCATGCAGGGAATCACTGGCAGGATCGACGCGGGCGAACAGAATGGTAAATCATAGCACGAGCGGTCGGGAAGCTCCGGCGAGCCCAGGAAGGCCCGCACCAGAACGGTCCCGCCCTGGCGGGATCAGCTTGCCGAACTCCAGCGAAGGGGAATGCCGTGGGTCTTGGCCAGGGCCTCAGCGTCGGCAGCGATTCTCTTGAGGTCAATCCCCTCGACGTTGATATTGGCCAGGCCGACTTTCCAGCCCTTCCCCTCTCCCTTCCAAACCCACTCGTAGAGCTTCATCTCAGTCCGGAACTTGCTCTTGAGCACGCACAGGGCGACGATTCGGCGATTCGTCCGGATATAGACGCGCTGGTCGAGAAGTTCAAAGAAATCGCTGACCGGCAATTTTTCGGTTTCGGGCCCGGAGGTCGCTTCGCTTTTCGGGTCGCTGTCCATGGAGTCTTCCTCAAGCGCAAAACGTTTAGCGAGATTTGGGTGCGTCAGATCGCCGGAGCGCATTCTAACACACGGCTCTTCGAGGTTCGCGGATGCTTGCTACTCCGGCTCTTCAAAGGCGGCGGAATCGCGCACGACAATGACAATGCCGCTGTCGGTCACAAAGTAGCGCTGGCGGTCTTTTTCCAGATCGAATCCGATCTCCTCGCCTTCCGGGACGGAGACGTGGCGGTCAACGATAGCCCGCCGAAGGCGCGCATTGCGTCCGATGTTCACGTGGGGAAAGATGATCGAGTTTTCGATCTCCGAGTAGCTGTTTACCCGCACGTCAAAGGAAAGCACCGAAAGGCTGACCCGCCCGCCTGACACGATGCAGCCCGGCGAAATGATCGAATCCAAGGCCACGCCCATGCGGTCGGGATCGGCAAAGACAAATTTGGCCGGCGGGAGTTGTTCCTGGTAGGTGCGCAGCGGCCAGCTCTGGTCGTAGAGGTTGAAGACCGGGGTGACGGCCACCAAGTCCATGTTGGCTTCGTAATAGGCATCGAGGGTTCCCACATCGCGCCAATACTGGGCTTCCTTCTTGTTCTCGTCAATGAAGTTGAAGGAAAAGACGCGATGCGTTTCCACGATTTTCGGCAGCACGTCCCGGCCGAAATCGTGAGTGGAGTGGGGATCTTCGGCGTCGGCCAGCAGAATGGGAATCAGGGTATGGGTATTGAAGACGTAAACGCCCATCGAGGCGTGGATTTTTTCCGGGCGTTCGACGGAGCGCTTGGGTTGGGTGGGCTTCTCCTGGAAGCCGACGATGCGGCCATCCCGGTCCACCTCCACCACCCCCAGGCGATGCGCCTCCGACGGGTCCTCCTCAATCGTCGCCACCGTCACCTCGGCCCCCGCCGCCACGTGCTGCTCCAGCATCCGCTGGTAGTTCATCTTGTAGATATGGTCGCCCGACAGGATCAGGACAAAGCGGGAGCGTTCGCTGCCGATGGAATAGATGTTTTGATAGACCGCGTCGGCGGTGCCCAGGTACCAGTTGTTCGAGACGCGCATCTGCGGCGGAATGACGTCAACGAATTCCCCCAGCTCAGGCGAAACCAGGTTCACCCAGCCCCAGCGGATGTGGCGGTTGAGGGAAAGCGATTTGTATTGCGTGAGGATGAAAATGCGGCGCAGGTCAGAGTTGATGCAGTTGGAGAGGGCCACGTCAATGATGCGGTAGATGCCGCCAAAGGGGACGGCCGGCTTGGCGCGGTCACGGGTCAGCGGCCAGAGTCGCTCACCCGCGCCGCCCGCCAACACGACTCCGAGAGCTTCTTTCATCAATTCCATGGGAAAGGGATGTTCGCAAGCGCGCGGCTCCCAACCCCGCCTCCGGCGCGGTGGTGGCCATTATAGCCGTTCTACTACCCCTTGAGTAGGGCTGAGGAAGGGAGAAGGGTGGCTAGATATCGAAGCGGGTCCAAATACCATTTTTGGTGGGCGCATATGACTCATCCGCTTGTGCCGGAAAGAGATAGCGCCGGGTCGCTGGCAGCCAGAACTGGCAAGGTGCGCGCTGATGGCCGGTGTGGGGTCCCAAATCTTGTGCATTGCCACCGCCGCCGCGTCGGGGCTTGGCGAGGCTAAGTACTAGATTCTGCAATATCGCTTGACTTGCCCGGCGCGATTCAGTATGAAGGGCGATTGTCATTCCTCGAAAAGACTGGGGGTGAACATGTATGGCTGAAGTAGTCATTCAGGAGGGCGAGTCTCTCGAAAATGCTCTTCGACGTTTCAAACGGAAGGTGCAGCAGGCCGACATCATCAAGGAGATCAAGAAGCACAGCTTCTATTTGAAGCCAGGAGAGAGACGTCGGGTCAAGGCAGCTTTGGCCCGCAAACGCAGCCGCAAAAAAGCCAGACGCGAACAGGACTAACCCCCAGCCGGGGACAAGCCCTGTACCGTTCCAGGCAGGGCACGTCCCCATTTCATCGGGGCAAGCAAGTTTTTCAAGTCTTGGTCGGCCAATGGGAGCCGCATTAGGGTGTGTCGGATCCCGGAGGTGGTGAGCGGATGGTCAGCGGCCTCTCAAGACGGAGCCGAGTATGGAATACCGCGATAAGATCCTGAAGTGCGTGGAATGCGGGGCCGAGTTTGTTTTTACAGCGGGCGAACAGATGTTTTTTGCCGACAAGGGCTTCAAGAATGAGCCCAAGCGATGCAAGCCCTGCAAAACCAAGCGCGGCCAATCGAATGGAATGGGTACCTCAAGCTTTCACCGGGTAGAAACCAAGACAACGTGCTCGCAGTGCGGGAAGGAAACTACGGTACCCTTCAAGCCGACCCAGGGACGGCCGGTCTATTGCCGCGAATGCTTTCAGCAGCGACGCCAGAGCAGCGCGGCCACAGCACCTACGGCCTGATCCATCCCGCCAGGGCGGGACGCTCCGTCTCGTGGGAAGCGGGACGAAGCGCTCTCATTCAGGACGAAGCCATCGCGCCACCTCTTCGCCCATGCGCTCGGGTTTTTTCCCGACCGCTGGCTTCTGTCGCGTTCTTTCGATTACGCCCGCATGGCGCAACATCCTTTGCCCCTGTTCGCAAAGGATCGGCGATACCCCCTGAATCGCCTGAGCTGTGACGGGATGCGGTCTTCAGCCGTTTCCTTGACCCATCCCTTGGTGTATGCTCCCGCCACCGGCCGCCCCGACACGTCGGGGCGGCCGATGCACTTCCTTCCAGGAGAAAAGGGATGTCGCAAGTTAGAAAATTCTCTTTGATCGTACTTTGCGGCATGGCGCTTGTTTTTCCGGGCCTTCTTCCCGGCAAGACGATTGCCATCAAAGCTGCCCGCCTCATTGACGGCAAAGGCGACCGGGTGATAGCCAATCCGGTCGTCGTGGTCGAAGGCAATCGGATCGTATCCGTCAGCTCGGGTGGAACGATTCCTTCCGGCGCCGAGGTGATCGACCTCGGCCAGGCAACCCTCCTGCCGGGCTTGATTGATACCCACACGCACGTGCTCCTTCAGGGCGATCCAACGGACAAGGAATATGAAGACCAGATCCTGCGCGAATCCCAGGTCTATCGCGCGCTGCGGGCGACGGTGGCGATGCGGAACGCCTTGATGAACGGATTTACCACCATCCGCGACGTGGAAACGGAGGGTGCGCTTTACGCGGATGTGGACTTGAAAAAGGCCGTCGAAAATGGCGTCATCGTTGGCCCAAGGATGGTGGTTTCGACGCGCGCGCTTTCTGCCACCGGCGCCTATCCCCTGCGCGGCTTTCCCTACGAGGTTACGGTTCCGAGCGGCGTGCAGGTTTGCGATGGTGCCGACGAGTGCCGCAAGGCCGTGCGCGAACAGGTTAAATACGGCGCCGATTGGATTAAGTTCTATGCTGACCGTGCCTATTATCAGCGACCGGACGGGACGTTTTGGGCGATCACGAATTTCACCCAGGAAGAGGCGAACGCGATCGTGGAGGAGGCGCACAAGCTGAGGAAGAAAGTCGCCGCCCACTCGATTACGCCCGCGGGACACCAACTCGCTCTAGCCGCGGGTGCCGATTCTCTTGAGCATGCCGACGTGCTCGATGAGCAGACCATCCGGGAGCTGGTCGCGAAAGGAACATGGATTGTCCCGACGTTCACGGTGACCGAATACGTTGCTGGGCCGCGCGGCGGCGTCTGGCCCGCGCTCATGAAAGCGCACGACGAAACGTTTCGCAAAGCCGTCCAGGCGGGCGTGAAGGTGGCTTTCGGCAGCGATGCGGGCGGGTTCCCCTGGACGATGAACCAGGCCAGGGAATTCGCCTATATGGTGAAAAACGGCATGACGCCGATGCAGGCCATCCAGTCGGCCACTTCGGCAGCCGCCACCCTGCTCAACATGCAGGACAAGATTGGCTCGATTGAGCCGGGCAAGCTGGCCGACCTTGTCGCTGTCCCGGGCGACCCGCTGGCAGATGTAACCCTCCTCGAGAAGGTCAACTTTGTGATGAAGGAGGGTGTGGTTTACAAACGCTAATCCCGCGTTGGCAGTGGTGGGTTTTGGGCCGGGGACTCCTCTCGCGATGGCTGGAATTTCCGTCGAAAAAGGATGACAATTTCTTGCCTTCCAACTTGGGAGGCATCGGTCTCTTGCCGGATCGCGCCTGGAGGGAGCGAATGCTGGTTCGGCCAGTGTGGGCGGCTGCTTCGGCGGCGAGAACTTTCAACCCGGCGAGTGCCTGGGATGCAAGCCAGTGGCTGAAGGGCGCCGGCATTACTGCCTGGATGCTCATTCGCCAGCCTGACCACGCTCGCCTGGCGGGTGAGTTCGCGCGTCGCTGGGGGAACGAACGATTCCCGGAACCGCAGCCGCGCGATCAAGCCGTCCTTGGCGTCTCCTTTCACGACGAGGGCTGGGTGGAGTTGGACGCGGTTCCGCAACGCAACCGGGAGACGGGCGCGCCGCGCCAATTTCTGGAACTTTCTGCCGGCGAGTTTCTGCCCATCTGGGAGCGTTCTATCCGCCGCGGATACGAACACGGGCCGATGGCCGGGTGGCTGGTGAGCTGGCACTTTTCGGAGCTGGCGAAAATGCGCTTGGCGACGGCCGGGACGCCGGCAACCGATCGAGCAGCATTGGAAACGTTTGTCGAGTGGCAAGAGAAGTCCCGCGAGCAAGCGCTGGCGCACATCATGCTTCATGGGCGCGAACAGTTGATGGCCTGCGGAAAGCTCTTGCAGTTTTGTGATTTGCTTTCGCTTTACGTCTGCCTGGGTGCAGCCGGCCCGATTACCCTGCCGCAAAGTTTCCTGCTCCATACGGGCGAGGAGCAGAGGATTCGCCTGGAGCCCAGCAATGATAGGAGGGGCGACATCCGGCTGCTGCCGTACCCCTTTGATGTTCCCGAGATGCGCTTGAGCGTCCCTGCCCGGAGACTTTCCCGGGTTTGGTTTGAATCCGACCGTGAACTTTCCGACGACTTCCATTCGACAAAAGAAGAGAAGCTGACTTTCCGGTTTGTCCCGTGACGGTTAGGGGGGCGCTGGACAACCCTCTGCCCTCGTCATTCTGAGGCGGCCAGCCCGCGGGTGTGGAGTGCGGGAGCTTGCTCCCGCTGTTTCGCGTGCAGGCTTGCCTCCTGAGCCCCGAGGCACCTGCCTCGGGATCACGCCGGTCGGCAAGACTTGCAGGCGCGGTAGCCGGCGCGTTCGGCCCCTTTGACGCTCGCAAAATAAACGCGATGGTCGGGGGTGAGGCGTTGCGCATGCCGGCACCCCGGAAGACAAAAGATCTTGGTGGTATCGCTGCCCACCAGCCTCGCGCCGCGATCGGCGGCCTCGGCCAGGCGATCCAGCTTGACGCCTTCCCATGCGAGGAGCCACGCTTTCACTTTGGGGCCGCCGCAGCCGTAGTTGCCGATGTGGGAATCGGCGCGGATCACCCGGTGGCAGGGGATTAAAAACGGAATAGGATTGCGCGCCATCACGCTCCCGACGGCCCGAGAAGCTGCCGGATGGCCTGCCTCTTTTGCCAGCCAGTGGTAAGGGCGTACCTCGCCGCGAGGAATTTTGGCCGCCAGTTCAAGTACCCGCCGCTCAAAATCGGTGACGGTAGAGAGGTCGAAACGGGGCAAGAGTGTCTGGCCCCGCCGGCGGCCGGGCTCCACCCACGCTTCCACTTGCGAGCGCAAGCCGGCGGGTGGCGCTGGATCGAGGATCGGCTTGAAGCCGTACTGTTTGGCAAAAGTTGTTTCAAATTCGCGGTCACTGCGGCACTTGTTGGTCGCGCAAATCCCCCGCTCGGTGTAAGAGTAGTAAAGCCGGCCAAGGGGCATTCTCACCCACGAATAACGGACGCCAACCCTGGGAACCGCCGCTTTCCCCTGAGCCAGCCCCGATCCCATCGGGGCCAGCAGCCTCGACTTCAATGCGCGGACAAAAGCTTCATTTGGTTCTTCGCGTCCAAGCTGCGGACGAGAACTTCGAAGCCTCTCGGCCAGCCCGAGCAGTTCGCGCAAGGCAGCCGGGGCCGACTTGCCCGGTCCGCCTGCCGCCCGCCAGCCGGGCGGGCCGGGACGGGCGGGCCGGGCTTCGTCCAGAAACAAGGCAAGCTGATGCGCGAGGCCAGTTTTCATCGGAACTCCTCTTCCCAGGCGCGCAAGTGTTCGAGCGCGCGGTAGGTCAACTGCTTCACGGCAGCGGCACTGCGTCCCATCACACTCGCAATCTCTTCCGTCTTGAGGCCTTGGACGAAGCGCAACTCGATCACCTGTCGCTGGGCCGCGGGCAATTCCATCACGCGCGCCCAGAGGTGTCCGCCGCGCTGCTTGCCGATGGCGGCCTGCTCGAGCCCGTCGGAGGTTCGCGGCTCCTGCCATGCCGGCGCCGCTTCGACTGGTATCGTGACGCGTCGGGATTTCCGGCGATGACGGTCCACGACCAGGTTCCGCGCGATCCCAAAAATCCACGGGCCGAACCCTCCGCGAGAGGCATCGAGCCGGGAAAGATTTTCGAGCGCTTTCAAGAACACCTGCGCGGTCAAATCTTCCGCCTCAGCGCGGTTGCCGACTCTCGCGTAAATCGCTCCGTACACTCGCCGAACGTAGCGGTCGTAGAGTTGGCCAAATGCTTCGCGTTCTCGCTTGGCCCGGTCCACCAGTTGCGCTTCGTCCACGAGGCCTGCCTTTCAGGAGGGAAAACGCTCCGGGAAGGAAATGGTAACGCAGAAATGCCATCCATGCCTCCGGCCCGCGGGGTTTTTGGATCCCCGAGGCAGGAGCCTCGGGGCTCCGAGCCTCAGGCTCCAGCCTGGGGGCAATCCCGCGACGAGAGCCGGCAAGAAATCGCACTCGAGATTCCTCTTCATCCTCACTCGCGTTTTCTGGCCATCGGGCGCTTTTTTGCGCTAGAATCCACTTTCAGGCCATTATGGCGACGTTTTTTATAGAAAACTTCGGCTGTCGTGCGACGCAGGCTGATGGCGCGGCGGTGGAGCGTGAGCTGCTTGAGCGCGGCTGGGAACGGTCCGGCTCGGCGGCCGAGGCTAACGTCATTGTCGTCAACACGTGCACCGTGACGGCGGAAGCCGACCGGCAGGCGCGGCAGGCGATCCGCAAGATGGCGAAGGAAAATACCCTCTGCCGCATCTACGTGACCGGCTGCTATGCCCAGCGCGCGCCGGAGGAGCTTGCCCGGCTGCCGGGCGTGGTCTGGGTGATCGGCAATTCGCACAAGCGTGAGATCCCCCGGGTGGTGAGCGAGGACTACGCGCCCCTGGATATTCCGCTCGACCGGCTTGACCGAAGTCGAGTAGGGACTGTCGGGCCTTTAGCCCGACATGCATATCGGGATGAATCCCGATACTCCTACTCTCTTGAGCAGGGTCCGGCCAAGATACTTACGGGAAATATTTTTGAAAGCGGCGAGCTCCTGGCGGCGCCGGTGTTTGGCGGCGAGCTGGAGCGGACGCGCCCGACCCTCAAGATTCAGGACGGCTGCAACCTGCGCTGCGCCTATTGCGTGATTCCCTTTGTCCGCGGGAAGAGCCGCAGCCTGCCGCCGGACATCGTGCTCGCCGAAATTTGCAAACTGGTCGCCGGCGGTTCGGAAGAAATTGTGCTCTCAGGAATCAATCTGGGAGCTTATGGACAGGACCTCCAGCCCAGAGCGGAGTTGATTGCATTGCTGCGCCGTATCCTGGCGGAGACGGAACTGCCGCGCCTCCGCTTGAGCTCGATCGAGCCGCTCGATGTTACGCCGGAGCTCGTCGAGCTGGCGGTGAAAGAACCGCGGATCGCCCGGCACTTCCACGTGCCCTTGCAGTCCGGTTCCGACAGGATCCTCCGCCAGATGCATCGCTGGTACAGGATGGCGGACTATGCCCGGCGCATCGAGCTCATCCGCCAGCAAATTCCCGACGCGGGCATTGGCGCCGACGTAATCGCGGGCTTCCCGGGCGAGACGGAGGAAGATCATCGGGCAACGGTTGGCTGGATCGAACGGCTCCCGTTTACCTACCTCCACGTCTTCAGCTATTCGCCGCGGCCGGGCACGGCGGCGTTGGCTCTGCCGGACAAGGTTCCCGCGGCTCAAATCAAGCAGCGCAATGCCGAGCTGCGCGCCCTGGCCGCCGAGAAGGCCGCGCGCTTCCGCGCTTCTCAGGTTGGCCGGGAGATGACCGTGCTCACCCTGCGCCGGCAGGAGCAAGGAACCACCCCGGCGATTTCCGATAACTACCTCCGCATCTCGATCCAGGGAAATCTCCCGACCAACCAATGGCTGCGCGTGCGCGCTACCGGCCTTTCCCGGGAAGGGATCAGCGGCCAGCCTGTCTGATGTTTCCTTGAGTTTGTAGCTCGCGCGAACCGGGGAAAGAGAACACCTCGCGGACAACCACCCTATCGAACGATTCCGCTATTTGACGGTTCTACTGCTTTCCAGGATCACCTGGGCGATCGCCAGGTCGCGCGTGTGGGAAAGCGAGAGCGCGATGCGCTTCACCTTCATGCGCCGGGCCAGCCGGGCAGCGGCTCCGGAGAGTTTGAGCGCGGGCTTGCCGCTCGCGAGGTTTACAATTTCGAAGTCGCGCCAGCCAATGCCGCCGCTCCAGCCGGTGCCGAGCGCCTTCTGGGCTGCCTCTTTGGCGGCAAAGCGCGCCGCGTAGCGCTCGAATTTGTTCCTGCGGCGCTCGCAATAGGCAATCTCAGCGGGCGTAAAGACGCGCTCGAGGAGGCGTCGCCCGCGGCGCAAAATCGCTTGCTCGAC
Source organism: Candidatus Acidiferrales bacterium (assembly GCA_036514995.1). Classification (NCBI taxonomy): domain Bacteria; kingdom Pseudomonadati; phylum Acidobacteriota; class Terriglobia; order Candidatus Acidiferrales; species Candidatus Acidiferrales bacterium. Next base: position 2,508 of record DATBWB010000214.1, on the reverse strand, counting down.
CCGCTTCACTTCCACGACGTCAACGCCGATGCCTGCAATCACGCGCTCGCTCCAAAACCCGGAATTATAGCACGGCGGCAATCGGGAACCGTGGAAGCGGCCTTCCACCCCGCGTCCAAGGGCTTGGATTTCACCGGTCGCCGCGATCCGTCGGGGCCGGTCGCTGGTCGCTTGCCTTGGGCTGCGCTATCATGTTGCGCGAGCATCATCCGCGGGCAATGAGCGAAACGAATTTCATCAAGTTTCTGGGCACGGCCGGGGCGCGGTTCGCCGTCACCAGGCAGATTCGGGCTTCGGGCGGGGTCTGGTTCTGCATGGACGGTATTGACTTTATGGTGGACCCGGGACCGGGGGCGCTGGTGCGGGCGCTCGCGAGCAAGCCGAAGCTCGACCCGTCGAAGCTCGAAGCCATCCTTCTGTCTCATTTGCATATTGACCACACGAACGACGTCAACATTTTGATTGAAGCGATGACGGACGGCGGCTTTCGCCGTCGCGGGAAGCTCTTTGCCCCGCGCGACGCGCTCGAGCAGGCGGTATTGCCCTACGCGCGCAAGTACGTGAGCGAGCTGCACGCGCTCGAAGAGGGAGGCGCCTACAACATCGCTGCCGGGCTGCGCTTCCAGACGCCGCTCAAGCTGCAACATGGCCCGGAAACGCACGGCTTCGTCTTTCGCGCCCGCCACTATACGGTGGCCTATATCGTGGACACCCTTTTTTTCCCGGAACTCGAGCGCGCCTATCGCGGCGACGTGCTCATCTTGAACGTCGTCCGGCTCAAGGCGAGCGAGAAGGAACAAGGCGAGCCCACCATCAAGCACCTGACCCTCGACGACGCCCGCACCCTTATCAGCGCCATTCGGCCCAAGACGGCCATCCTGACCCACTTCGGCATGACCATGATCCGCGCCAAGCCCCGGGAATTGGCGGCAAAACTCTCCCACGAACTGGGCACCGAGGTCATCGCTGCGAGCGACGGCCTGCGGTTTGAACTGGAATGAGTCCCGCCCGCCAAAATCGCTTGCGGGATATGAATCACCCTGTTTTGGGCGGGCCTGCCCGCCGCAACCCACTCCGCTCAGGCGGTTCAGCGCGACGATTCACGACGAGCGCCGGCATGCCTTCCTCCCCGCGAAAAAAATTTCGCGTTCGGCGGGCCGCCTCCTTAAGGCTCATGGAATGCCCCGAGCTTACCGGGAAGCGATGGGCGTGGATGGAGCATGGATTTACGACGCGGGTTGGCGGCACGAGCCTCGATCCTATCGGGGCGAGCGCGCAACCCGGGCGGCATCGGAACGAAAAAGTTTTGAACTTGGGCCGGAGGGCGTGGGACACCGACGAGAACGTCTTGGAAAATCGGCGTCGTTGGTTGAGGGCCATCCGGGCCGGGTCCGCCCCGCCGTGGCGGGGCGAGCGACTGGCATTGCTGCGGCAGAGGCATACCGATTTCATCCATGTGGCGGATGAGTGCTTCGCCGGCGGCCGTCGCCGCGTTGGCGACGCCATGATCTCCCGGACCCCGGGCGTTCTTTTGGCGGTGCAGGCGGCTGACTGCCTGCCCATTCTGCTGGCGGACGCGAGCCGACGGGCGGTGGCGGCGGTTCATGCCGGCTGGCGGGGCTTGTTGAAGCGGATTGTCGAGAAAACCGTCGGCCGGATGCGAGTTGCCTTTGATTGCCGGCCCGGGGACCTGCACGCGGCGATCGGGCCGGGCATCGGCGTCTGCTGCTACGAAATCGGCGCCGAGGTGCGCGATGCTTTTACGAGCCAGTTTGCGTACGCGGCCGAGCTTTTCGCGGAAGGGCCGGCTGACCCGGAGGCCGAACGGCTGGCGGCAAAGTATCCCAACCTGTTTCTCGCCGCTCGGCCGCCGGGCCACGGCCCCGTGGCCGACCGCACGCTGCTTCTTGATTTGAGCGCAGCAGCTCGGCGCCAGCTCCTCGACGCCGGGCTTGCCGACCGCCATATCTACGATAGCGGCTTCTGCACCCATTGCCGCAGCGATCTCTTCTTTTCTTACCGTCGGGAAAGAGACCACCACGGCCTGCAATTTGGATTTATCGGAATTCTTCCAAGTGAGCCTGCTTGAATGTTGTGGTGCTGATCCCCGGCAGTGCCTAAGCGTCTTCTCGCACGTAGCGGCCTTTAGAGTTTGTGTGACAACGCATCCACGCTGAGCCCGGTGGCACCCGCCACGGGTTCGTTCTTTGTCCCCCAGGCAGGTGCCTGGGGGCTCGGCGTCTGGGGTTGAATGCTTGGGGCTGGGTGCCTTCCGGTTCTAGCGGCCTGCCCGGACAAGATACGTGAGTTTTCCCACGGGCGCTTTAGACGGGCATTCTATGCGGCGACGTAGCGTGCCGACTAAAGGCCGCCGCTACGTCGGTGATGCCGTTGAGGCGTTCTTGGCGACTTCGAGCAGGGCGAGTTGCCCGCAGGCGGCCAGAACATCCTGTCCGCGCGGGCGGCGAAGGAAGGCGAGCAGGCCGCGCGAGGTGAGAATCTTCTGAA
>DATBWB010000213.1 GCA_036514995.1 Candidatus Acidiferrales bacterium | reverse complement strand
CCGACAAACCCGGCAGCGCGACTCATCGCCTTCATCATGTCATCGGTGTTCGCATCCCCACCGTGGCACGCCGCGCAGGTCAGACCTTTCTGGCCGTGGATATCCTCCGCCCAGGTATCGGTTGGGGTTTTCAACTTGCCTTCGAGCATTTGATGGCAAAGCAGGCACTGATCCGCAGCCAGGGCAAACGCGGAGCACCCGAGGATGGCCAAGAGGACAGTAAACCAACACCGAACTTGCATGTTCATTTCACCAGAGAGGCGATGAGAGTCGGCAAGGTCGTCACGGCGATGAAAACAACCACAAAGACCCCCAGCCCGAGAAAGAAAACTCGCCAGCGCTCACCGGGCTTGCGGTCCAGAAACGGGATCAGTAGCCAGAGTAAACCGGCAATTCCAAAGGCGAGAACGCCCAGTACTTCGCCGTCTATGAACCAGATCTTGGCGGGGATGAATTTCAAGGTTTCAAAGGCAAAGAGAAAATACCACTCCGGGCGAATGCCTGCCGGAGCGGAGGCGAAGGGATCCGCTTTGACGCCCAGTTCCCACGGCATCAAAGCGGCCAGCGCACCCAGGACGCCCAGTGCGATGTACCAGCCCATCAGGTCGCGCAAAGCGAAATTGGGGAAGAAAGGCATCTCGCGCCGCTGGCCGCCGGTAGCCGTCCATTGTCTTTCGACCGACTCCGGCACGCTCATGCCGAACTTCTGGACGAGGACAAGATGGAGGGCGAGGAGGATGGTGGTAAGGCCGGGCAAAACGGCAACGTGGAAGCCGAAGAAACGAGTCAGGGTGGCTCCGGTGACTTCCTCCCCGCCGCGGAGGAAAACCAGGAGCCACTTGCCGATCAGGGGCACCTGCGCCGCCATTTCCGTGCCGACCTTCGTCGCAAAGTAGGCCAGGGTATTCCACGGCAGCAAATAGCCGCTGAAGCCGAAGCCCAGCGCCAGAAACAAGAGCAGCATGCCGCTGATCCAGGTCAGTTCGCGCGGTTTGCGGTAGGCGCGCATGAAATAGACGCTGAACATGTGCAGAAAGGCGGTGAGGATCATCAGGTTTCCCGCCCAGGAGTGAACGGAACGGATCAACCAGCCAAACTTCACATGCGTCATGATGTACTGGACGCTCTCAAAGGCCTCGTTGGGCGAGGGACGGTAGTACAGCAACAACAAAATGCCGGTCAGCACCTGGATGACGAAGAGGAACAGGGTCATCCCGCCCAGGTAGTACCAGACGCTGTGGCGGTGGACGGGGACGGTTTTCTTCTTGGCGAACTGAAGGAGCGATTCCAAGCCAAAGCGCTCGTCCAACCACCGGCGGATGACTTGCCCGAGGCTGCCCATCGCTACCCCGCCTTTTTCCGTTGGACGACGATGTCCTCGCCGCGCAGGTGAACGGCGTAGTCTTCGAGCGGCCGCGGCGGAGGCCCCGACACGTTTCTCCCGTTCAGGTCAAACATTCCGTTGTGGCAGGCGCACCAAATCCTTTGCATGTCGGCGCGATACTGCACGTTGCAGTTCAGATGCGTACAGGTAGCCGAGAAGGCCCGGTAACTGCCGTCGCGGAGTCGGATCAGCAGGCCGGGCTTAGAGCCGAACTTGAAGATCTTGCCCGAGTTGGGCCTCAGCTCTTTGGCGTTGCCGGCCACTACCGTATCCGAACCCAGTTCCCCCGTCGTGGGGGGAATCATGTAGCGCAGCGCCGGGTAGAGGAAGGAGACAATGGAAGCGACGATGCCACTCCCCAGGACGACCTGGATGAATCGCCGACGCGACTTCGCTCGAGACTCCTCCGCAACGGGATGGGATGGCATGGTCATGCACGCTCTCCGCCGTGGAAGGCCGGCCTTTCCGCAGGCCTCCCGGCGTCTTCGGAAACCTTTTCTCGACCCGCCGGGTGCACACGCTGACTGCGGCCTGCCTGTGGCGAACGGCCAAAGCGCGGCTGGCCCCGATTGGATCGGGGCTGGTCACGAATTCGATCGAGCGCGATATCCCAGCGAGTCGGGTTTTGGCTACTTTGCTTCCGCCTTGCAGCCTTCGAGCGAATGGTTGTGCTTGGCGTAGCACTTGCCGGCGTCATTGAGCTCTTTCGTTCCCATCTTGATGTGGCAATAGGTGCACGCCTTCGATTCTTTTTTCGAATACTCCGGCTTGGCGTGGGATAACGAGATTCCCCACACGCCGATGATGACGATCGCCACGGCCGCTTTGATCAGGCGGCTCAACTTGCGACTGGATCTGGTTCTCATTGTTTGTACCGCTCCTTGTAGAAGTCGAGCATCTGCTTCACTTGTTCGGGGGTCAGACCGCTCTTCCAGCGATGGAAGTCGGTCTTCAAAACGTCCGCCGTAATGCCGGGCTGGAGGCGCTCGGCCTCCGGCAGGAACTTTTCGTAGAAATGCTTGGCGACCTCATAGAAGCCGTGCCACTGCGTGTAGTCCGGCCCCATCATGGCGGTGCCCATTCTCGCACGTCGGCCCTCATGATGCCAGAGTTCGTAGAAAATCCACTCGATTGGTTCGTCGAACGGCGTCTTGGTCAGCTTGCCGTCGGCGTAGAGCTTATCCACGATGGCCTTCGCCGGCCTGGCAAATTTCTCGTTGTAGAGGTCTATCGTGCCGTCATATTGCTTGTAGAAATTTTCCACCCAGCCGCTGGCGTGGCAATTGGAACAGACATCCTGCATGGCTTCGCGGCGCTTCTGCCAGTTTTCTACCTTGAAGCTGATGACCGGGCGAAGGGTGTAGCTGATGCGGGCGCCGGCATCGTGGGTGATCGGTTGATTGACCGTGGCGCTCATGTGACAGGTGGCGCAGGTGGGCGCCGCTGCATAATCCTTGCCCACCACCCAGCTCTTGCTTTCGAGATTCATCTTCTGGAGGTTGCCGCGGAACTGAATGCCATGCTTGGATTCGTTGTAGATCTCGATTTGAGGATGGTCCGGCCCCATGTGGCACTTGCCGCAATTTTCCGGTTGGCGGGCCAGTGCGGCGCTGAAGCTGTGGCGCCCGTGGCAGGCGGCGCAGGTGCCGAGGCTGCCGTCGGGATTCACCCGGCCAATGCCGCTGTTCGGCCAGGTGTTGGGATCAAATTTGCCGTTGCCGATGTATTTCACCTCGCTGCCGTGACACTGGCGGCAGCCGTTTACGGCGGCCGGCCCGCCTTCCACGATTTCGCCCAGGATATTGTCAAGCGAACCGATGAACTGCGCTCCCTGGGAGTGGCGGCTGGCGGCAAACTCCTTGGCTTCTTGGGCGTGACAGGAGGCGCAATAGTTGGGCGTGACGATGACGGCGATCTTCAGGCCCATGTAGTGCTCAAAGGTTGCCGGGTCGCCTTCGCGCGCTTTGTGACACGCGTAACAGTCCACTCGAGCGCGCGCGTGGGCGCTGCCTTTCCACTGTTCGACCAACGCCGGATGGAAGGATTCGTGGCACTGGAGACATTTCTCGCCCTCCACCGAAATCTTTGGGTTGCCGGCCCTGGCCTCGCCGGCGGCGGACGGCGCGCCAACGACTCCCAGGAGCGCAAGAAAGGCGACCGGAAGGAATCCTGTCGCGGTCATATTTCGAGCCATTTGTTCACCTCATTATGTCGCTGAAGACCAGGCGTAAGGGAACGGTCTGGGCAACAAGGCGGACGCATCCGAGCCTGACGGCAGGGGCATCCTGGATGCCAAAAACCGCGCTCCCGCTTCCCAATGACAAGTCCTTCATTGTCAATGGATTGTAGTGGAGACAAGAGGTTCCACCCAGGCTCTTCTCAAGACTTCTCTTGCGCGAAATCTCAGCAAAAAGCGGGATAAGCCGCAGGCCGGCACCGGGCAGGGTCAGAAGCGAGCAGCACCGCCACCGGCTCCGCTTTTGAGTAACGCATTGAAAATCAAAGAAGGACATGCCGTGGGCGTACCCGATGCGGGCGTGCCGTATGGCTTCCCAAGAAGTGGAACGCAAAGTGCCTCTTGGCACCCTCCGAGGGGTAAACTAGGCCCATGGCGGCGAATCAGGAAACTTTGCTCGTGATCGGCATCAACCACCGCACCGCCCCGGTTGAGATTCGGGAAAAGTTTTCGTTGACCCCGACCCGGCTGCGCGAGGCGATGGAGGCTCTTTCCCGGCGCGAGGCAATTGAAGAAATCGTCATCCTCTCCACCTGCAACCGCACCGAGTTTGTGGTCTGGGCCAAGGATGCCGATCGAGCCGCTGGGACCCTGCGCGGCTATCTGGTGGAGCGTTTTTCCTTGTTGCTCTGTGAGTGGGCGCGCTTCTATCGCCACACCGGAACCGAAGCCATCCGCCATGCCTTTCGCGTGACCTCAAGCCTGGACTCGATGGTGGTCGGTGAGCCCGAGATTGTCGGCCAGGTGAAGGACGCCTGGGCCGCCGCCAGGGAGGTGGGCACGGTTGGCCGCCATCTGGACGCTCTTCTGAGCAAGGCGCTCTCGGTTTCCAAACGCATCCGCACTGAGACAGCCATCGGCAGCGCGGCCGTTTCGGTGCCCTATGCTGCTGTCGAGCTCGCCAAGAAGATCTTCGGAAAACTCGATGGCAAGACCGTTATGGTCCTGGGCGCCGGCAAGATGGGTGAACTGGCGGCGCGCTACCTGGTTCGCGACGGCGCCAGTGCCGTGCTGGTCGCCAACCGCACTTACGAGCGAGCTGTCGAACTGGCCCGCGAACTGGGCGGTCTCGCCGTGCGCTACGATGATCGTTGGACCTACCTGGCTCAGGTCGACATCTTGATTAGCTCGACCGGCTGCCCCCGCTTCCTGATCACGCGAGAAGATGGCGATCGCCTGCGGGCGGCGCGCCAGGGCCGGCCGCTCTTCTTCATTGACATCGCCGTGCCCCGCGATATTGATCCCGAGCTCAACCGCATGGATGGCTTCTTCCTCTATGACATTGATGACCTGGAGCAGGTGGTGGCGCAGAACCGGCATGAGCGGGAGCGAGCGGCGGCGGCGGCGGAAAAAATCGCTGCCCGCGAGGCGGAGCAATTCCGGAAGCATCTCGTGGGGGAGCGCATTGTGCCCACCATCGTCCAGCTTCGCCGCCACCTCGATGAAATTCGCCGCGCTGAGCTGGCTCGCTACCGCAGCCATTTGGGCCCCCTCACCCCCGAACAGGAACAGGCGATCGAAGTCTTGACCACTTCCATCATCAACAAGATTCTTCATACCCCGATGAAGGAGTTGAAAGCGGCTGAGGACGCACCCGCCCAGGATGAAGTGGTCGGAATGGTGCGTCGCCTCTTCCCCCTCGAGCAAGAGGAGGAGCCTTCGCTTCCTCTCCGCGCCATCCCGCAGGGCGGGACCGACTGAGGCCGGCTGAGGAATGATGAAGCATGAGATGAGAAACCACCGCGTGCCCCGCCCGGGCGGGGCCTCGAATGACGAACGCCCCGCCACCTCTCTCTGGACCAGCCGCGAAGCCTATTTGCTGGCTATCGCTTGCTTCGTGATCGGTCTGGCCATCGGTTACATCTTCCGCGGATCGAGTGGCCTCCCGCCGGCGTACCCGAGCCCGTCGAATCCTTCCACCGCTCCCGCCGCTCCGCTAGGTTCGGCCGTACCTCCCTGGGCGGATGTGGAAACGACAGCGCGGCCCTTGAAGACTTTTTTGCAGGCCCATCCCAACGACTTCGACACCCTGGTCAAGCTCGGCAATCTCTATTTCGATCACCAACAATGGGGCCCGGCCATTGACTTTTATTCTCGTGCCCTCGCCCTTCGGCCGGACGTCGTCGAGGTGCGTACCGACCGCGGCACCGCCTACTTCTATTCGCAGCAATTTGAGCAGGCGAAGGCTGACTACCAAGGCTCCCTGAAGGTCAAACCGACCCATCCGCAGACGCTGTTCAACTATGGCCTGCTGCAGATGAATGGATTCCGCAACCCGGCCAGAGCCATCGACCTGTGGCAAAAACTCTTGCGCGCCCATCCGAATTATCCTGAAGCCCCGAGGGTGACGGCTCAGATCGAGCAGGCCAGGCTCCAGCTTGGCCGTCAGTAAAGGTCGGAGAGGGAATGGAATGAGTACCTGGGATAAGCAAAAAGTTCTGGGGCTGATTCGCCTGGAAATTGACAACATCCGGCGGCGCGGCTTTGGCGCTTACTTCCGCGATAGCGTGCTCTGCATCAATTCCCACAAACTGGTGAAATCAGACACGTGCGAGGGTTGCGCCTTGCTCATGTATGTCCCTGAAGAACACAAGGACAATGAGGTGCCTTGCTTCCATATCAGCCTGGATGCCGGGGGCGATACGGTGGCGGCCCTGTCGAAAACAGGCGACCGCAAGGAACTGGAAGAGAGAATCGTCTCTTGGCTCGAGCGCACTGCTGACAACCTGGAGCGCGAGATTCTTGCCGAGCGCGAGAAGCGGCAGTGAGGAACGGCCGAAACTTTCTTGAAGATTCGAGACCAGGCAGAAGGACACTTCCTGCCTGAGAGACAGAAAATGGAAAACGGAAAATAGAAAATAGGCCTGTTTTCTGATTTCTCTTTTCTGATTTTTTTTGGCTTGTGAGGATTCTTCCCAAAGCAGCGGAATCTTGGTTAGCGGTCTCGCTCCCACGGGCGCGCACTGCGCTGTTCTCCTCCCCACCTGAGCGCCGGCGGGCAAATCCCTTGCCGCCCCACTTGGTCGAGCCCCACGTCGCCGGCCACAAACTTGTGGCGAGGGAAGCGAGCCTGACAATCCTTGACAATCGGGGTTAACCGGCACATCTTCTTGGCGTCTTCGATCCCGAACCGTCGGTCCCGACCGGTCGATATCCACGGGGAAGAAACCATGTACTGCTCTCGATGCGGGCGCGCTATCCAGGCGGAGGATCGCTTTTGCCCTGGGTGTGGCGCTCCCCTGAGCGTGCCGTCTCCGCCAGCCCCGGCCCCGGCCGCCGTGGCGGCGACTTCTTCCCGCATGGAGGTCGCACGTCAAGCTCCTGGGGATCCTGTTCATTCTTTACAACTCGCTACACCTACTGGCCGCGCTTGCCTTCATTCTCGGACTGGGCATCGTAGGCCGCATCGTGAGTGAGCTCAACCTGCCGTTCGGACTTGAGGGGCTGCTGCGTGTCCTTCTGCCGGTGGTGTTGGGAATTCTTCTGGCAGTTTCTTCGCTGGGAATCCTCGGCGGAGCGGCCTTGCTGCAACACGACCGCTGGGGCCGAATGCTGGTCATCGTTCTATCCTGCATCAATCTGCTGCGCGTGCCGGTCGGCACGGCATTGGGGATCTACGGACTGTGGGTCTTGATGTCCGCCGAAGGCGAGGCCTACTACAGCCGCGTCGCTGCCCGGTAGAGGCCTTCAGGCGGGCCCCGTACCGATCCGGTACGGGGCGGGCATTCCCTACATCGGGGGAGGGCGCCCTCTTGCATCCATGAAGCGAGTGAAGCGACCGAGGTCAGCCGGACCGAGGGCTCTCGAGCGAACGATCGCACGCAGCCTTGCTTTCCTGCGCGCCCACCCGGTCGAAAGCGTCCAGGCAGGTCTCGCCGCCTTCCTGCCGGCGTCGGGCGGCGCCTCCCGCGACCGTTTCCTTTCGAACCTCGTTGCCACCGAGAGCCCGGAGGGCCATTGGCATCACAGCCTCGCCGATACGGCCTGGAATTTGCGGCTGCTTCACGACCTGGGCGAGCATCGCACTCCCGGCGTCTATCGCGCGGTGGAGTGGATCTTTTCGACGCAAGGCCAGCCCGGCGCTTACGCCCGGGGTTGCTCGGAAGCAAGCCATCGCGACCGCATCTGTGAGCACTTTTTCGGCCCCTGCTTCAGCCCCGGTGAAGCGCAGCTTTCGAGCGCCCGCTTTCCTAACGGCGCAGAAATAGCTTCTGACGCCGGGGCAAGGTTTTTGATCAGCAATGTCGCGCTCGAAGCTCTGCTGCGTTGGGGCTATGACCGCGACCCACGGCTCGAGCGGTACCTCGAATCACTCCGCAACTTCCCCCGGCTCTTTTCCCGATACGGCGGCATGTTTGCGCCGGTATTGATGGTTTCTGTTCTCGCGGTCTTGCTGCGCGACCGCCATCCTCGCAGCAAGAAGCAAGCCGGAAATCTGCTTCGCCTTCTGGCCAAACTCCAGAAGCGCGATGGCAACTGGCCGCATCTCGACCGCTTCTATGTCCTCGATGTGATTGGCCACAGCCGGAATCGGCATGCCCGCCGGATGCTCGCTCGGTCCCGGCCGCGGTTGCTCGCGCTTGCCCGACGCGAGGGAAGGTGGGGAGCTGCCGCCCTGCCCACCGGAATTGCCTTGCGGGCTCTCGCCGCGCTGTCGAAGCTTGGAGGGCGCCATTCTAGCGCCAGCGCACGGCTCTAAGCAGCATTGCGGAAATAGCTTGACGCCCCCTGGCCCGGATGTCCGCTATTTATGCGGGTTTTCCTACGGAGCGCCGTCAAGTTACTTTTGCAGTCGTCTTTAGAACGTGTATCAGGAATTCGTGGTTCCCGCGCCGAGCCCCCAGGCACCCGCCTGGGGGATACAAGAGGCTTTTAATCCCCGAGGCAAGAGCCTCGGGGCTGAGGGAGACCACCGTGCCAAGCGATCTGGCTCGCTATTACGACGTCGTGGTGGATTGGGAGAAGCGACTCGCCCGCGAGATGCCTCTGCTTCGAAAAATTCTTGCTGAGGTGCCTTCGCGAAAAGTCCTCGTCGCCGGATGCGGGACGGGTGGGCACGTACTGGCGCTCGCGAGAGAGGGCTTCGAGGTCATCGGCATTGATTCCGACCCGGCGATGGTCGAGGTGGCGCAGAAGAAACTGGACGCGGCTGCCGAAGAGATTCGTCGGGCAAGGAATGGTAGCGTCGGGATTCATCCCGACATGCCTGCGGGGCCGGTGGCCCGACAAACCCTAAAGGCGAGTGTGAAACTTTGCGCGATTGAAGAAAGCGCCAGGCTCCGCGAGCGCTTCGGAGCAGCACTTTGCCTGGGCAACACCTTGCCCAACCTTTCTGCCCCGGGTCAGCTTGAAGCGGCTCTGCGCTCTCTCTACGAGGTCCTCCTTCCGGGAGGAATTTTCTTTATCCAGAATCTTAACTATGACAAGCGCTGGCGGGAAAAGACCAAGTGGTTTCCCCTGCTCTCCGGGCGCACCGAGGATGAAGAAGTCATCCTCTTCAAGGTAGCCGAATACGGCCCCGAGTTTATTGACTTCCACGCCATTTTCTTCACCCGGCCCCTGGCCCCTGGAACCTGTTGGGACTATCGCGTCAACACCAACCGCCAAATCCCTCTGTTCGAAAAAGAACTGCGCACTCTGCTGGAACGAATCGGTTTCGAGATCGTCTCCACCTGGTCAGACTATTCCGGCGCGCCCTTTGACGTTCGGGATTCCAGCGATCTTCTCCTCTTGTCGCGCCGGCCAGGTGTTGTCCCTTCACGGTGAGACCCTTCAGGGCTGATCTGTTGCGGCATTAGGTGCAAACTGTCCGCTGATCTCGAGCAAACCGCAGTAATTCCCAAGGGGCCAAGCGGGGGCTTGTTCGGTGCGTTCTTCGGTGTTGGCAATCAGCCTGTCGGCTTTACTGCGGTGAAGTTCCGGAGTTGGCGGCGGTGGCGCCAATGGCCTCGCCGGTGACCACCAGCTCGACGCGGCGGTTCTGTTGGCGGCCTTCGGTGGTCTCGTTGGAGGCCACCGGTTGCGTTTTACCGAACCCGCGCCCGCTGATCGAGGCTGCCGGAACTCCCTGCTGCACCAGGAAATCCCGCACGGAGTCAGCGCGCTGTTCGGAAAGCCCCTGGTTGTATTCATCGCCGCCGACGCTGTCGGTGTGACCTTCGATCTGCAGATTCAGCCCGGGATAGGCCAGGACGATGCCGGAGATTTTCGCCAGCTTTTCCCGCGCACCCGGTTTCAAGGTGTACCTGGCCGTGTCGAAAAGAACGTCCGACATGTTCACGATGAGCCCGCGAACCGTGTCGCGCGTTTGCAGGATCAAGTTCAACTGGCGCAAGAGTCGCGAGCGCAGCTCCGCTTTTTCGGCCTCGGCTTGCTGCCGCATGCGTTCGGCCTGCTCGGCAGCCAGATGCGCTCTTTCGGTTTCCGCTTGGGCGGCTTGCTGCTGTGCTAAAGCGGCGGCACGTGCTGCTTCCGCCTCGGCCGTTTGCCAGGCAGCTTGTTGAGCGGCTTGGCGTGCTCTTTCGGCTTCGGCCTGGGCGGCTTGCTGCTGTGCTAAAGCGGCGGCACGGGCTGCCTCCGCCTCGAGCCGTTCCCGGGCCGCGCGTTCGGCGGCCAACTGGGCTTCCAACTTGGCGCGTTCGGCCGCGGCGGTTTCCGCTTTGGCGCGCGCTTCGCGCTCCGCCGCTGCCTGGCGCTCTTTGGCCAGGCGCTCCTCTTCCCGGCGTTTCACCGTAATGGCCCGCGCATCCTCAGCGGTCTGCACTGCCTCCCGAGCTGCCATCTCGACCTGTTTTTTTGCGCCCTTGCGCGTTTGATAGCTCTCCGCCTGCTGGAGGAGCTCCACCGCCCTTTGGAAGCTACTGAAGGCGTAGCGATCGGCGCCCGCCCCTCGGGCAATCTGCACGGCGTTTCTGGCCTCGTACAGCCCAAGAGGTATCCTGGGGTCCATTCTCATCGGCTGAAAATTGGCGGAAACAACTGCGTACTCACCTCTCTGCAGCAAGTCATATTTGGCATCAATCTCCTGAATGTTTCCGACCGTGTCGGGCCGCACAATGTTTTCCATCACCACCACGTCGCTCGGCTGCATGACGGCGAAATAGGGTTCCGCGGTCACGACCAGGGCAAAAGCCTGCAATTGAGCCGTAACCTCCAGTTTGCTTTTGGTCCCCTCCAAAAGCACTTCGCCGAGGTTGGTAGCGCGGCCTTCCGGAGTGATGGCCCACAGGACGTAGGTCAAGAACTCAGGGCCGAATTGGGTGGCGGACTGTAATTTGTCGAATCTTGCTTGGATCTTGATCGCGCCCTTCTTGCTTTCCACTTTCGCTTGGCCTCGGGCAAAAGGGAGGAGGACGGTTCCGCGGAAATCAATCCTGGTCGCCCCGCTCAAGTGGCGATAGTTGATTGCCTTGGTCGTACGCGCCACCACCGTGACACGATACAGCGGCGAAGACTGATTCTCCCGCTTCTGCATTTCGCTCGGCTGATGCGTTGGGCTCTGCATCTGCGCGGGCGAAATGCCAGAAAGCCCAATCATGGCCAGAACAATACTTGCAATTTTCATGTCAGACCCTTTCCTTCGCACCCATTGGAACGGCGCTAGCGCAGATAGATCACGACCCCGATGGAGGCTTCCCAGTCGTGTACAACCCCGCTGACGGGGAAGAAATCTACGGCCGGCCCGGGCGGCGTCTCTGGCACGCCAAAGCGCGGGATTCTGGTCATGTAGTCGCGGAAGTCAAACCGCACGCCAAAGCGGTCGTGGACCTTCGCTTCCACGCCAGCGCCAAAATTGAGGCTGAGCTTGGTGTTGCTGCTGATCACCGCCGCCTCATCCACGAACTCAAATGTCGCAGCGAATGTTTTGGCGGCGTCGGTGGGACTGTACCGGGTGAGCCCCAGGCCGCCAGTAACGAAGGCCCGCATCTTGTCCTCTGGCTTGTTCAGGAAGTACAACGCGTTGGCCGCGAACTGGTGGACGCGCGTCCCAAAGGCACGCTCTCGTGGCGGCACTCGCAGCTCAAAGATGCGCAGGTTATTGGTGCCGTAGCTGTAGCTGCCTTCCACAGCCCAATGGCTGTCCACGTCCACGGTGCCCCGGAATCCGAATTTGCCCCCCTTTGCGAAATCGGAACGAAACTGGTCTCCGCCAACGACGAAGGTTCGCTCACCTTTCAAGAAAGAGCCTCCGCCGAAAATCGTCAACCGCGGATTAAGGTCTTGCCCAAAAGCGTTCGGGGCGACCAAAAGAAACACAAGAAGCGCGCAGGCGATTCCCCAAAAGCTCTTTGTCTTCATTAGTAATCCCCCTCAGGTTCATCTTGTCTCCGGAGCCACGGGTTGCTCACCTCCGCTGGTTCCGAAGCCTCCTTTGTACTATGGCGGAGTACTATCACCAATAGGCCATTAGTACTAGTTAACCAAAAGGTACTATTTTTAATCGCCTATGCGGTCCATGCAGCGCGCAGGACAACTGCGCGTGCGCCGGCAGGCTCGTCCCGCAAATGCGCCCGGGACGCAGAATGCGCGCCACAAGTTCGACTGAGCCGCTTCGTCCCAATCTCGGTGTCTCAGGCTTCGCGGGCCTGCGCCTTCTCCTGCTTCCCGCCTCTATGGGCACCTACTGCCCGGCCGCATACTGATAAAAATGGGTCAACGTCGTATTCTTCTAACAAATAGAGCCCGGCCGGAGCGTGCGTTCAATCTGTCCGGCAGGAGGCTGAGAGTGAAACAGTTTCCTCGAATTACCTTGGATCCGAAACAAATGGGTGGCGTCCCGTGTATCCGCGGTTTGCGCATCCCAGCCGCAACCGTGGTGGGCATGGTGAGCGAGGGGATGGCCGAAGCGGAGATATTAAAGGCCTATCCAGACCTTGAGCCGGAAGACATCGGCGAAGACCTGCGCTATGCCGCCGAGGCGGTGCGGGAACGCGAACTCCCGGTCGCTGGGAGTTCTTGAGATTCCTCGTAGACAATGCGTTGTCTCCCCTTGTGGCGGCCGGGCTGCGGGCTGCCGGACACAATGCCATCCATGTGCGAGACTACAACCTGCAGGCAGCCGCCGACTGGGAGGTCTTTGCGAGAGCCGCGCAGGAAGATAAGGACTCTTGTTTCAGCGGACACAGACTTTGCGAGCCTCCCAGCGCTACGGGAAGTAAACAAACCATCTGTGATTCTTCTCCGTCGCGGCCCCGGCCGGCCGGAAGCGCAACTCAGGCTGCTCTTGGCGAACCTGCTTGTAGTGGCTGATGCTGCCGAAGCTGGCAGCGTGATTGTGATTGAGAAGACCCGGATCCGTGTGCGCCGACTGCCTGTGGGTCGCCCGGAAGGAGACAGCTAAGCAATGCTAGTTCCCGTCGCGATTCCTATTGCAAAGAGGAACGCGAATTCTCCTGAAAGTCTGCTGGTCTCGGATCGCCGGTAGCACTGCCATCGAAAAGCGAAAGGCGCATTCTCGTAAGAACCGTTGGGGAAAAGACCGTAAGCGTTCTGACAGACTAGGGATGGGGCGGGGCGGGAGCTTCTTCGGTAGGTTCTTCGGCGCTGGCGATCAGCCCGAATTTTTTCATCTTGTAGCGCAGGGCATCGCGGCTGATATCGAGCAGCTTGGCGGCGTGGGTTTGGTTGCCGTTGGTTTGCTTGAGCGCCAATTCCACCAGCGCCCGCTCGACTTCCTCGAGCGACGTGCCGCCCTCAGGGATGGAAAGCGGCGGGAGCCACCGGCCCGACCGTCCGTGCTCGTCCGCCGCGGCGGAAACGCCCGTCGTGAACGGACGGGCGGGGTGGAGCGGCTGCCACGAGCTGCCCACCGGCGTCGAGGAGGATTGCCGCTCGAAAGAGGTCACGCCGGCGCGCGGCTGGGTGACGTGGAAGGGCAGATAAGTCGGCCGGAGGAAAGGCTCGTCTTCCAAAATCATGGCGCGCTCGATGGCGTTCTTGAGTTCACGCACATTGCCCGGCCAATCGTAGGCAAGCAGGAGTTGCCGCGTCTCTTCCGTCAAGCCGCTGATGCTCTTTCGAAATTTACGGTTGTAGTGATCGACAAAGAAATCCACCAGCGGCAGGATGTCCTCTTTGCGCTCGCGCAGCGATGGCAGGAACACGGAGATGATGGCGAGCCGGTAGAAAAGGTCCTGGCGGAAGCGATTCTCCGACACGGCTCGTTCGAGGTCGCGGTTGGAGGCGGCGATCACCCGCACGTCCACCTGAATGTCCTTGACACCGCCGACACGACGAAAATTTTGGTCTTCGAGCACCCGCAGGAGCTTGGCTTGGAGGAAAGGAGATAGCTCGCCGATTTCGTCCAGGAAAAGCGTGCCGCCGTCAGCCACCTCGAAGAGTCCCTTCTTCATCGCCTTGGCATCGGTAAAGGCGCCCTTCTCGTGGCCAAACAATTCCGGCTCCATCAGCGTTTCCGGAATGGCGGAGCAATTGATGGCGACAAAGGGGCGGGCGGCGCGGCTGGACTCGTAATGAATGGTCTTGGCGACGAGGTCCTTACCCGTGCCGCTTTCTCCCTGGATGAGGATGGTGCTGGCTTCGCTGGCGGCGACCTTGCGCACAAAATCGAGCAGCTCGCGCATGCGCCTGGACGCGGCGATGACGTCGCGGTAGCCGGTACGCCGCTTCACTTCGTCGCGGAGGCTGGCAACTTCGGTCCGCAGTTGCGTGGCCTCAAGGGCGTTTTGGACGGTGATGCTCAGCTCGTCAAAATCAATGGGCTTGCCGATGAAGTCATAGGCGCCGAGTTTGATGGCTGCCTTGACGTCATCGAGCTGCGGGTCGGCGGTCATCATGATGACGGCGGAAGGCTCGCCGGCCTCTTTCATCTGCTGGAGAATTTCCATGCCGCTCACGTCCGGCAGCCGGATGTCCAGCAGGATGAGTTCGGGTGATTCGTTGCGGACTGACTGCAGGGCGGCCCCGCCGGTCTCGGCCTCGAGCGGCGAGTAGCCCCACTCGGTGAACTTCTTGACGAGCGACCAGCGGACGAGCTTCTCATCGTCCACGACGAGAATTTTTCCTTTGGCCATGAATTGACCCAGATGGCTATTTTACTCCTCATGGCTTGAGATTTGGTAGGCCAGGTGGCTTCCAGCGGGCGACAGGAAAGTCGAAAATCGAAAAACGAAAAGCGAAAAACCGAAACTCGAAAGCGAGTGCTCGGAACTCGGCACCCGGCACTCACTTTACGAAGCCGTTGTCCTGAGAACCAAATCGGAAGGCGTTGTCGAGGCTGGGTGTTCCACTGGCAGGCAGATGGTGAAGGACGTTCCCGTTCCCGGCTTGCTCGAAACCTCTATGCGGCCGCCGTGAGCTTCCACGATGCGTTTGGCAAGTGACAGGCCAAGGCCCGTGCCCTGGCCCTTGGTGGTAAAGAAGGGCTTGAAGATGTTGGGCAGAAGCTCGGCGGGCATGCCGCGGCCGGTATCCTGGACCACGAGCGCGACCTGCTTGGGTCCTTCCGGGTGCGTCCGGACGCTGACGTGGCCCTGGCCGTCGATGGCCTGAATGCCGTTCAAGATCAGGTTCATCACGACCTGCTGGATTTGAGCGGGATCGTGTTCCACTTCAGGAAGGTTAGCGGCCGGAGCATAAGCAATCTCGATCGGCTGGCTGGTGATCTGCTGCCGGGCCAGGGTAACGACGTGCTCGACCGTGCGATTCAGATCGGCGCGATGAATCTGCGGGGGGTGCGGCCGGGCGTAGTTCAGCAGGTCCACCAGGATGCGATTGATGCGCATGACTTCCGCCTGCACCTCATCCATGACGTCGCGGTTGGGATGGTCGGGCGGAAGCTCAGCCGCGATGATTTCAATGGCGCCGCGAATTCCGGCCAGGGGATTCTTGATCTCGTGGGCCAGGCCGGCGGCCAGCTCGCCGATCGAGGCAAGGTGCGCGGCCTGCGAAATATGAGCATTGTAGAGCTCTTCGGTGCGCTCGCGGCTCTTGCGGAGCTGTTCCACCATGTGGTTGAAATCGCGGCCCAGCTCGCCGATCTCGTCCTGCTGGCGAGCGAAGCTGACCTTGACGGTCAAATCCCCGGCTCGCGCTCGGGCAATCTTTTCCTGGAGCTCGATCAGCGGCCGTTGCACCAGAATCGCCAGCACCACCAGCATCACCGCGCAAAGCGCCACCGCCCCGGCCGCCGCTACCAGCAGCACCATTTGCCGGGCGCGCGTCTCCACGCTGACGGTCACGGCCACGAAGATCAGCAGGCCCACAAGCGCCGCCAGCAACAGCGGAAGGGTAGCCTTGAGGCGCCAATCGATGCGCATAGCGTGCTCTTTGCTTACAGGCTCAACGTCATGCTAGCACAGGAAACAGAAGAGGCAAAGGAAGCAGAGGATGCAAAGGAAGAGA
The DNA here is from genome assembly GCA_036514995.1 of Candidatus Acidiferrales bacterium. NCBI lineage: Bacteria > Pseudomonadati > Acidobacteriota > Terriglobia > Candidatus Acidiferrales > Candidatus Acidiferrales bacterium. The sequence continues at coordinate 1,861 of DATBWB010000213.1, read as the reverse complement.
ATGCTGAGGGGGCCTCCCGTGCGTAGTCCGCCCCATACTACCCACTCTAACCCAGGTACACCCTTTCAAACGGTTCCTGGCAAGTGGCCGCTGATCACTGGGCGCTGGTCGCCGCGCACTGGTCGCTTGCTTCAGGCGTAGGCGTGCAGGCCGGGCAGCAGGTAGCTGACCCCGAAGAAGGTAAAGATCACCACCGCGAAACCGATGATCGCAAGATAAGCAGCACGGCGGCCCCGCCAGCCATGCACCAGCCGCGCGTGCAAGTAACCGGCATAGACCAGCCAGGTGACCAAGGCCCAGGTTTCTTTCGGATCCCAACTCCAGTAAGAGCCCCAGGTGCGGTTGGCCCAATAGGCGCCGGTGGCAATCATGATAGTCAGCAAGGGGAAGGCGACGGCGATGGTTTTGTAAGTGAGCAGATCAATCTTGTTCGGCTCGGGAAGGATGCTCTCAATCGTCTCCCGGCGCCACAGAAGCAAGAGCATCAGCGCCGAAGCAAACAGCGCCGAGGCCATCCCCGCCACCAGGAAGGGGCTCGCCGAGAGGCGAGTGGGAAAGAAAGTTCCGACCTGAGCGGCAAAATAGCTGCCGTCCTTCGCCCGGGCGACAAACGCCGTCACCGCGACGATTTGAAGCAGAGTGGCCACCACGAAGATGCGCCGCGCCCAGGCTTCGAGCGCGACGCTCTTGCCGCGAGCCAGATTCGGGCGAGCGAGGAGCACGAGCAGCAGCGGCACCAGGGAGACGGCCAGGACGATTGCAAAAAGATAGCCCAGGCCGGGAATCGAGACCATGAGCGGCATTTTCTGAGCGAGAAAAATTTCGCGCTTTTCGAGGACGTCCCAGGCCGGAACCAAGAGCCCGCCATGGGGGTCGAGCCGGGTCAGCAAGGCAACGCAAATAGTTGAAACAAAAGCACTTACTGCACAAAGAAAGATATTCGTCGAAGTGCCGTCCTTGACGAGATAGAGCAACGCCAGCGCGAAACTGACAGCACAGGCGGCGTAGGCGAACATGGCGAAGGTCACGTGAATATGCAGCCAGGTGGACTGCAAGGCGGGCATGAGCGGCCGGATCTCCGACGGCATCAATTGGGTCAAGATGAGCGCCAGGGTCGCAATCGGCAGGGTGACCGAACCGACGAACGTCATCTTGTACTTCTTTTCAAAAATGACGCTGACCAGCACCACTCCCCAGGCAAAACTCACCAGCATTTCATACATGTTCGAGAAAGGAGGGCGACCGGCCGTGTAGCTGCGATGGACCACCGCCCCGGTATGGATCAACAGGCCGACGGCAGTTGCCCCCAAAGCCATGCGGTGGAGGAGCTCGTCGCGCAACGGCACGAATCCCACATAGTAGGCGGATGCCGCCAGATAGGACAGCAGCGCCAGGAAAAGCAGGTTGGCCTCGCTCCACGGATTTTCCGACTGCATCATCCTTGGAAGCGACATCACCAGAAGGAGCAGAACCACCAGCGGCACCCCGACCAGCAGGCCATAGGAGCGAGCTCGGCCGGGGCGGACGGAAAGGGTGGAGGCTCCTGTTCCCGTGCGTGACATGTTTCTCTCCTCCTCTAGCTTGATGGGAGGCCGCCTAGAAGGCGGCGCTACAACTCTCGCACTATCCTGTTCCCGTGCGTGACATTTTTCCTCTCTCCTCTAGCTTGATGGGAGGCCGCCTAGAAGGCGGCGCTACAACTCTCGCACTAGAAGCTATTGCAAAACCCATCGGAATCGGTTGATTCTGTTTCTGTTGGGCGACGCGTTGTAGCCCGCGTCTTCCCTTCGGGTCTGAAGACCCGTCAGGGTCTGAACGACAGACGCGGGGCATTTGGGCCCAAAACCCAGGAAAAACCCCA
>DATBWB010000212.1 GCA_036514995.1 Candidatus Acidiferrales bacterium | reverse complement strand
ATCCCGCCGAGCCGGTTCAAGTCGGCGAGGTGGGCAAACTCGACGCCATAAGCAAACGTTCCGCTGGCAGCCAGGATGGGATTGGAAAGCTTGAGGCCGGCAACGTGGACACTCAGGTCAACGGCGGCATTCATGCGAGCGATAAACCCGGGGCGGAGTGTAGCAGATGCGCCATCGGCGGGCAAATCCACCACCGGCGCATACTGCATACATGTCATGCTGAACGAAGTGAAAGCTTGTCCTGAGCTTGTCGAAGGGCATCTCTGCCATGAGATCCTTCGGTCGCCGCGGCGACCTCAGGATGACACGGAAAGCCTCGCGACGTCATCAAAGGTCTTCTAGTGTCCTGAGTTGAAGTTCGTCGAATAATTCTTCGAACGCGAAAGCAAGCCTCTTGGAGTGCGGGAGCTTGCTCCCGCCTTCCGCGCGGGGGTTGCCTCCGCGTAATCAGTGGCTTAGAGCAGGAGCGAGCTCCTGCTCAGCTAATGCGGCGGCCGTTGCCGGTGCCAATCGGTCTTCTTCTGGTAGGCGGCAGCGAGAGCAATCACGCTTGCTTCGTCGAAGGCTCTTCCCACGATTTGTAGCCCGACGGGCAAGTGATTTTTCCCGAAGCCCATCGGAACCGACACGCACGGCCAACCGGCAAGATTTCCCGCCGCTCCGATTTCCCCGCCGCCTCCGCTGAAATACTTTTCCAGGTCAGCCTCAAGCGTTGGCGAGGTTTTCATTTCGCTCGGCGCCACCAAGAGGTCGAACCGTTCGAAAAGTTTGTTCAGCTCGATTTGCATCCGGGCGCGGATGCGCATCGCCTTCAGGTAGTCGGCAGCCGGTATCTTGAGCCCCGCATAGAGGCCGGCGGGTTGCAGGGGATCATTCAATTCGTAAATCTTGCCGCTTTCGATCAATGGTCGAAACACAGAAGCACCCTCGGCCGAGATAATCAGGTCTGCCACGGCCCCGTAAGGAAAGTCCGGAAGCTTTGCGTCAGAGAGCCTGGCGCCGGATGCTTCCAATACTTTCAAGGCTTCGCCAAATGCCGCGCCTACTTCCGGATCGCCGTGTTTCGAAAAGTCTTCTCGGATCACCCCAACACGCCCCGATCCCGTCGCGGCAAGCCAGGGGCGTGCCGGCCGCGTTTCCGTAGCGGGCGAAAACGACTGCGGCACGGAAGAAGCGTCCTGAGGATCGGGACCGGCGATGGCGGCGAGCACCAGGCCGCAATCCACTGCCGTGCGGCCGATCGGCCCCAGCTTATCCATCGTCCAGGATAGCGGCATCGCCCCGTGGCGACTGACGCGACCGTAAGTCGGCCGCATACCGGTGACACCACAAAACGAGGAAGGATTCACGATCGAGCCCCAGGTTTCCGAGCCGATGGCGAAGGCAACCAGGCCGGCGGCCACGGCTGCACCCGAGCCGCTAGAAGATCCGCCGGTCCAGTGGCCCGGGTTCCAGGGATTCTTGCCCGGGCCGGTGAGCGAGGCGGCAGCGTAACGGTAGCCTCCGCCACCGGCGAGCTCGACCATGGCCAACTTCGCCACCAAAACGGCGCCCGCGTGCCGCAAGCGACGGATGACTGTGCCATCGAAATCGAATACCTGATCTTCATAAGGCTTGGCGCCCCAGGTGGTTCGAATCCCCCGTGTGGCCAGGAGGTCCTTGGCGCCGTAAGGAATCCCGTGCAGCGGCCCGCGGTACTTCCCGGCAGCAATCTCCTGTTCGGCGGCCCGCGCTTGTTCCAGAGCCAGTTCACGCGTGATGGTGGCGACGGCGTTCAGCTTTTGACCCATGCTCTCCAGCCGGGCGAGATAGGCTTCCGCCAGTTCCACCGGCGAGAGTTGATGACGCCGAATCTTCTGGCCAAGCTCGGTGACGGGTGAGAAGAAAATGTCCTCACTCAGCATGACAAGCCGCTCCTCAACGGCCCTCGGCTGCCCTCGATGGCGTGCGACGCGACCGAACAGGGATAGCGCGGAAAACAAAAGCAGGTTCCACGGCGACGGGGACGTCAAATTTGGCGAGCGTTCCCGACTCTTTTTCTACTGCTTCGACAGCCTTCCGCGCTTCGCGCCTTTGCGCGTCCGTCCACCTTGCCTCTATCGGTTCGGGGTTCGCTAAGGCCTGTGGCGCTGTCCCGCTCTGCTGCATGACCCAGGGCACCGCGAGGACTGACCCGCCGAGAAGCTTGCTGAATAGCCGGCGACTCATCCGGCGGCTTGTTCGCCGCATGGATATTTCCTTTCCGCGAGGAATGGAGAGACCGAATAGTATGCTACCCGGCGCGGGAATCGCAACCAGAACGATGGCAAGCTTCTCCGTTGACAGCCCGAAAGGCGGCAGACTACTCTTGCTCAGTCGATAAGGTTAGGATTTTCTTATCGCGTTGGCTCCGCTTTCTTTGGATGCGATCATGAAAATTGCGGTGGTTGGGTGTGGCCACGTTGGTTTGGTGACGGGGGCGTGTCTGGCCCAACTGGGCCACCAGGTGATCGGCGCCGACGATGATCCCCAGAAGATTGATGTGCTCTTGCGCGGCCGAGTCCCCATTTTCGAGCCTCATCTTGATGATTTGGTGTCCGAGAACATGAGGCGTGGCCGGCTCCGATTCACGGGAGACGTGGCCGCTGCCAGCCAGGATTCCGATGTCATTTTCATCTGCGTGGGAACGCCGCCGCTCGAGAACGGCGAAGCTGACCTTTCCGGGATCGACAAGCTGGCCCGGACGGTCGCCACGCAATGCCGCGGTCACAAATTGGTCGTGGAGAAGAGCACGGT
>DATBWB010000211.1 GCA_036514995.1 Candidatus Acidiferrales bacterium | reverse complement strand
ACGCCTGGCACGATACCATCCCGGAATGGGATCGGGAACGGGTTCAGGAATGGGTCAAGCGGGTGGTCTGAGGGGAGCTGGCTGTTCCCATCAACGTTCAACTCGCCGCGGGGAGTGGCCGGGACGGTGCCGGGGCGACTGCGGAACTTCGGCTGGTTCCATCTCTCCTTGGCGAGAGATATTACCTGATGGCACGCGACCTCACGGGGGAAGTGAACCTCAAGAATGAGTTGAGTCGTCTCCGGTGCCAGTTGGGAAGCCTTCTCGATTCGCTGGACTGCGGCGTCCTGCTATACGCAACCGATGGCCGGATTCTGCTGGCCAATCAGCGACTGGCGCAGGTGCTTGGCCTGGACTATGCGAAATTACGTGGCTGCCTGTATCGCGACCAGATGCTGGAGCAAATGCGAGCCGAGCTCTCTCTCCCGGACGAATCCTTTGAGCGCTGGCGGCGGCTGGATTTGGAGAGCGAGGAGGTGGCCTGGGATCAGTTGGAGATCGCCAAGCCGACACGGCGGACGGTGGAGCGTTACGGCCGGCCGGTCTATGACGAGGCGGGTGGCTTGCTCGGACGGTTAGAGATCTACCGCGACGTCACCGGCCAAGCGCTGACGGAGGAGAAAATGCAGCGGGCCGACCGCATGGCCTCGCTGGGGTTGTTGATCTCGGGCATCGCCCACGAAGTGAACAATCCGCTCACTGGGGTGATCGGTTACTCCCAGTTGCTCTTGAGCCGCTGGACGGATCCGCAGTCGCGAAAGACTCTCGGCCTCATCCACCGTGAGGCCGGGCGGGCAGCGCGCATCATCCGAAATCTGCTGGCTTTTGCTCGCGAGGTCAAACCCGAGCGCCGCCCGTTCGATTTGAACGAAGCCATCCGGCTGACGGTGGCGCTTCGAGCCTATGAGCTGGATGTGGAAAATATCACCGTCAAACTCGCTCTCGACCGGCGCCTGCCTCGCGTGATTGGCGACCGCCACCAGCTCCAACAGGTGTTTCTCAACCTGCTTCTCAACGCCGAACAGGCCATTCTCCGTTGGCGCGGACGCGGGAAAATCACCATCTCCACCCGCAGGCAAGGCAAAGACTGTGTGGCGGCCATTGTGCGAGATGATGGACCGGGAATCGCCGCTGCCATCCAATCCAAAATTTTTGATCCTTTCTTTACGACCAAGCCGCCCGGAGAAGGCACGGGCCTGGGCCTGTCAATTGCTTACGGAATCGTGAACGAGCACGGCGGGCAAATCAAGGTGGAGAGCGAGCCGGGATCCGGCGCTGAGTTTACTGTCCTTCTGCCGGCTACGGATCAGCTTCTGCTCGACTTTGCCGCCGACGTCGCAAGCGGCGCTGACTTTACGATTCTTTTGCCTTCGACGGAGATGCTTGCCGCAGAGGGTCTACAAGCGCGGCAGCGCGCCCCTCTGGCAGCCAGGAAAGCTCACATCCTGGTGGTGGAAGACGAGGCGACGGTGGCAGCCCTGATTGTCGAGGTACTTGCTGAAGAAGGCCATGAAGTCGAGTCCGTGCTGAATAGCCGCGAAGGCCTGGAGCGCATCAAGCAGGGAACCTATGCCCTGGTGATCTGTGATTTGAAGATGCCCGAGCTCGACGGCCGTGCGCTCTACCAGGAGTTGGTCAAGATCGGCCATCCGGCCCAACACCGGCTGCTCCTGATTACCGGCGACACGCTGAATCAACATACCATTGCCTTCCTGGAAAAGTCGAAGCTGCCCCATCTCGCTAAACCTTTCTTGGTGGAAGAATTGAAAACGATGGTCAACAGCTTGCTCGGACAGGCTCAAGCAGAAGCTGGCCCATAAACGGAAACCGTCCTGGCATGCGAAACACGAAGAAACTCCTTGTGCTCGAGCCCGACCGGCATCTTGCCCAGGAATTCGTCAACGTGCTGGCCGCGGCGGACCTCCACCTGGAACTGAGCCTTGCTTCTACGCCGGCACAAGCGGCAGCGCGGCTGGATGAACGCCCGATTGATCTTCTTCTTTGCGACCCGGCCGGGGCGCCCGAGACGGTGGGGCCATTGCTCGATCGCGCGGCTCGCGAAACCGGCGCCATTGTCATCGTCGAGCCCGGGTTGGAAGAATGGCTGGCCGGCTGGCTGGGCCACCGCCACCTCGATTGTTTGGTGAAAGCCGGAGATTTTGTTCGTTTGCTCCCGGCTTTGGTGCGGAAGCACCTGGCGCAACGGGAATTGGAAACGCGGCTGGCAGAGATGGACCGGATGGTCGCCACCGCCCGCGAGCTGACCTCGGCTGTTCGCCATGAGATTAACAATCCGCTGACCGGCGTCTTGGGCAACGCCGAGTGGATGCTGCAGCACCGCCGCGGCCTCTCGATGGAAAATATCCGCCGCCTCGAAGCCATCGTGCAGCTGGTCGTCCGCATGCGCCAATATCTCAAGGAGTTAAATTTCAGCTTGGAGACCGCTGCCAGAGCCGCCACCGCTCCAGAGAGGAAATGATTCGGGCCGTTCACGGTGAGCGTTCACGGCAAGCCGCGGGTTCACCCAGTGTCTTGCCTCAGAAGTTCGTTGAATAATTCTGAGGCGGCCAGCCCGTTAGCGTGGAGTGCAGGTTCACCCTGAACGGGAGCTTGCTTGTCCTGAGCGAAGTCGAAGGGCTCCCGCTGTTGCGCGTGGAGGCTTGCCTCCATGCCGTCTTTCGCTTGAAGCAGGAGCAAGCGTTTGCTCTGGGAAGGCGGCGGCAGGCCGCCGCACTCCATGCGGCTCCGACTTATGTAACGAGTTTCTGAGACACAACACTAGCTTGTGAATTATAATGCGACCCGTGACCGAACCGCGCGACGAAACTATTCTCGTCTCCGAGTGGGGCTCGGATGAGTTTCACGCCAAGGTGGCCGAGTACGAGGCCAAAGGGTATGAAGCAATCCGCGACTCCTACCGCATCCAGCCGGAAACCCATCCCGAGACCGGCCTGGTTATGCACCTTCACTCCATCCAAATGCGCAAACCGGCAAGCCGTTAAATCATTCGACTGTAGGGGCTGGTTTTTAGACGGCCCCGAATGAGGCTAAAGAATTGGGCAAGCTGAAGCTTGCCCCTACGTAGATTTCTTCGGCGGGGAAGTGTGCGGATGGCACTCGGGGCACTGCTTTTCTTCGTAGTGCGCCACGTCCACGGCAAACATTTTGTTGCAGGTGACGCAGACGAGGTGAATCAGAGCTTTCGGCTTGCCGGTGTCCGGAGTATTTTCGTTTTTGGCGTTTTCCAAGGTGCCACTCTCGTCAGCAAAGCCGGATTCTAGCGGAAGATCTTGGCGCTGTCACTTGAGTTCGAGCAGGCGCGGGGCAGCGAACAAAAGGCCAACCGTCAGAATCAAAGCCAGACCACTCGATGCCGCCATGGCGATCGGGGCGCCCAGCCGGTCGGCCAGCGCTCCGACCAGCAGGGATCCAAAAGGGGTGAAGCCAAAGAATGCCATCGTGTGCATGCTCAGGACCCGGCCGCGGAGTTCGTCGGAGACGAGGGTTTGAAGCAGCGTATTCACGGTGGCTACCAGGCTCACCATCGCCCAACCTACACACAGGAGCAGGGCGCAGGAGAGCGCAAAGCTTTTTGAGAGGGAGAAGCCCAAGATGGCGGCAAAGAAAACGACTGCGCCGGTGACGACCAGCGGGCCACGCCGGCGGCGAGGGGTCAGCCGGGCCAGATTGAATCCTCCGGCGAGCGCCCCGATGCCGGCGGCAGCAAACAGGTACCCGAGCCCCTGAGCCCCGACGTGCAGCACATCGCGAGCGAAGACCGGCATCATCACCAGATACGGCAGGCCAAACAGGCTTGCCAGCGCCACCAGCGAAACCAGCAGCAGCGGCGTCCCCTGTTGCCAGGCGTAACGAAAGCCAGCGAGCAGGTCAGCGCCCACTGAGCTGTTGTTCGCCCGGGAGGTTTTGGAAGGGAAGGTAAGCTTTCCCAGGGCGAAGATCACGCAGAGAAAGCTCAACGCATTCAGGTAAAAGCACGCCGCCAGGTTGATCCCGGCGATCGTCCATCCGGCGAGCGTAGGACCAATCACACGCGAGAGATTGAATTGGATGGAGTTGAGGGCAATGGCGTTGGAAACGTCGGGCCGGCCTACCATGTCCTGAACCATTGCCTGGTAGGCAGGAGCATGGAGCGCCACCGCCGTGCCGAGCAGCAGGGCGATAACCAGGATTTCGTGAATCGAAACAATTTTCAGGGTAATGGAAACGGCCAGGACCAGAGCGAGCGCCATCATCGCGGTTTGCATCCCGATGAGCAACTTGCGCCGGTTGGCGCGATCGGCGATTACGCCCCCGACCAGGGAAAAGATCAGCGCCGGCACCTGCTGCGCAAATCCCACGAGGCCGACCAGAAAGGGCGAATTCGTCAGTTCGAAGACAAGCCAACCCTGAGCCACGTTTTGCATCCAAGTGCCGATGTTGGAGAGAAAGTTGCCCGACCAGAAGAGCCGGTAGTCACGAATGCGGAGTGCCCGAAAGATGCCGGTCTCGGGAGCAAAGAAAAACCCGTGCCAGAAGTATCGCGGCGTAGAAACCCGAGGAGCAGCCCGAGAAGATTTCATAATGAGTTCATAAGCCGAACCAAAAACAGGCCAGTTTAGCAAAACTTTACTTGAAAATCAGTCGCTCGTCACGCTTTCAGGAGGTTTTTGTCGGTCGTGCTTTGGTGAGAAGACGCTAGCCGCCCAGATTCTCTCAGTGCTCCTCTGTGTCCTCTGTGCGCTCTGTGGTTCATATCGGGATATGCCTCTCACCACAGAGGGCACAGAGTGCACAGAGAATTCAGAGAGGCAGGCAACGAGTAATCTCTTCTACGATGGGGCCGATGGCCACCGGCCGTGCCATGGTCGTTGCGGCGCAAAGTTCCTGCGGAAGGGCCATGCCGGGCGAAATAAGGAGAAGCAGACGTCCGGATTTAGAGAAAGCCAAAAGACCGGCGAGGTCGCGGGCGGCATCGAAGTCGGTCATGTCGAATACGGTGAGGCGGGGGAGAGTGCCGGAGGCTAGAAGTCGGCCGGCCTCGTCCAATGATTCCAACCCCATCGCTTCGAAGCCCTTTTCCACAAGTTCGGCGCGCAGCAAAGCGCGAAACTTCCAATCG
>DATBWB010000210.1 GCA_036514995.1 Candidatus Acidiferrales bacterium | reverse complement strand
GATCTATTAGCTTCCTGAAGACGCTTTCACCCATTCCAGCTTGACAGAGGGCCGGGTTGGGTCAGAATAGAACATCTCCTTCCGTACAACTTCTTTGAGGCTTGCGGCTCCTCCCTTCCCCCGCGTGTCGGATTTGAGTCGCGGAACATCGCGGCCTACTGCCTTCTCGTCGCATTAGATGAGGGGAACGATGGCAACATCCAAGGCAGGCAACTCAGGTCCCTTGAGAAGGCCCTTGCGGCTACTGATCGTCGAGGACAGTGCAGCGGACGCGGAGCTGATGGTGGCCGCCCTGAAGCGAGCGGGCTACCTTGTCACGTTTGACGTGGTTGACTCTCCCGTGCTCTTCGAGCAGCGGCTGGCGCAAGCCGATTACGACGTCATCCTCTCCGACCACAACCTGACCGCCTGGGCGGGCACGGGTGCATTGGAGCTCCGGCAGCGGTCGGGCAAAGACGTTCCCTTCGTGGTGGTTACCGGCGCTCTGGGCGACGAAGCCGCGGTCGAATACCTCAAGCGCGGCGCCGCCGATTACGTGCTCAAACAACGCCTCGAGCGGCTGCCGGTGGCTGTGGATCATGCCCTGCGCGACAAGGCCCACCGCCAGGAAGCCGCCCGGCTCCAGGAGACGATCCACCGCGGGAAAAAAGAATGGGAGCTGACGTTCGACACCGTTCCCGACCCGATCTTCCTCTTGGACGAGGAATGCCGGATCAAGCGCGCCAATCGCGCCGCCGCTCAAGTTCTGGGTTTGGAATTCTCGCAATTGATCGGCAAGCTCTGGTATGAAGCGCTGCACGGGCTGGGCGATCCCCGCCCGGACTGCCCGCACGAGCGCATGCTGGCGACGGGCAAGCAAGAGCGCTACGATATCGAGGAGCCCCGGCTGGGAAGAATCTTCGAGGTCACCACCACCCCCATCAGCGATCCGGGAGGAGTTTTGCGAGGCAGTGTCCACGTGATGCGGGACATTACCGAGCCCAAGCGGGCTGAGGAGGCGCTCCGGGAAAGCGAAGCGCGTTACCGCAAGCTAGTCGAGAACGCGGTCTACGGCATCTACCACTCCAAGGTGGATGGCAAGTTCCTCGACATCAACCCCGCCCTGGTGGCGATGCTTGGTTATGAGTCCGAGGCCGAACTTTTGGCAGTGAACCCCACTACCGACCTCTATCAGGACCCAGGCCAACGAGGACGGTTAGTCGAGGAGCACAGGCAAACGGGGCGGCTCGAGGGCCTGGAAGTCGAGTGGAAGCGGAAGGATGGCAAGCCGATCACGGTCCGGCTCAGCGGTCGCGGGGTGCAAAACGAGCAGGGCGCACTGGCCTACTTCGAGGTGATCGTCGAGGACGTGAGCGAGCGGCGCGCCCTCGAGAAACAACTGCGTCAGGCACAGAAGTTTGAAGCCATCGGGCAGCTAGCCGGCGGCATTGCCCACGACTTCAACAACGTGATTGGGGCCATGATGGGTTGGGCCGACCTGGGCCTGCAGGAAGCGCCTGCCGAGAGCCGTCTCCAAACCCACTTTCAGAAAATTCGGGAGCAAGCCGAACGCGCTGCCGCCCTGACCCGCCAGTTGCTCGCCTTCGCCCGCCGGCAGGTTCTCGAACCCCGCAACATCAACTTGAACCACACGGTAGCCGGCGTGGTCAGCCTGCTCGAAAAAGTTCTCGGTGAGCAAATCGAGGTAAAGACCGCGCTGTCGCCTGATCTCGAAGCAGCCCGGGCCGATCCGACGCACATCGAACAGGTGTTGATGAACCTCTGCGTGAATGCGCGGGATGCGATGCCCCGGGGCGGCCGATTGCTGATTGAAACGCGGAACGTGGAGTTCGATGAGAAGTATTGCCGGCGCTACGTCTACGCCCGGCCGGGGCGCTACGTCCTCCTCTCCGTCTCCGACACCGGCGTCGGCATGGATGCGGCGACCATCGAGCGCATCTTTGAACCCTTCTTTACCACCAAAGAAATGGGCAAGGGAACCGGCTTGGGACTTGCGGTCGTGTACGGGAATGTGAAGCAACACGGTGGGTTCATCAACGTCTATAGCGAGCCGGGCCAGGGCACAACCTTCCGGGTCTATCTCCCGGTGGGCAACGAAGTGGCCGAGGAGCGAGAGAAGACCGCGACCGAACCTGTCCGCGGCGGCACGGAGACGATCCTGGTGGCCGAAGACCACGAAGGGCTCCGGGACATGGCGCGAAAGATGCTGGAAAGGCTCGGCTATCAGGTGGTGTTGGCTGGCGATGGCGAGGAAGCGGTGCGAATGTTCGAGGAGCACCGCGACCGGATCGCCCTGGTCATCCTAGATGTAGTGCTGCCCAAGCTGAGCGGTCCCGAGGCTTACGCCAGGATGTGCGCCCTGAAGCCCGACGTGTCCGTGGTTTTCGCCACCGGCTATACCGCCGAGGCAGCTCAACTGAACTCGATGTTGGAGAAAGGCGCGGCGGTTCTCCAAAAACCCTACAGCCCGGACAGCCTGGCACGGAAAGTGCGCGACATCCTCGATCACGCCCGGCAAAGGTAACATTGATGCGCCTCGGGCGTCACTCCTTTCGACCCGGCCCGCAGCGCTCCCGCCAAAGCCCCGGTAGGGAACAGACCCCCATCTCGCGCTCACTTGCTCCTTGACTTTCCGCCGAGGGCAAGCTAGAATCGCGGAGATTTATAGAACGAACGTTCGAACGATGCCGCAGCCACCCCGGTCGGGCAAAAACGGCGCCCGCTACCAAGCCAAACTGGCCCGCATCCTTCGCCACGCCACCCGCGTTTTCTATTCCAAAGGCTACAAGGGTGCTTCCATCCGCGACATTTCCCGCTCCTCGGGCCTCTCCCTGGCAGGCCTCTATTATTACTTCGGCAGCAAGCCAGAACTCCTCTACCTCATTCAAAAACATACATTTACGACGATCCTGGCGTCGCTCAAAAAGGAGCTGGCCGGTGTCCCCGATGCGGATAAGAAGCTCCGTTTGCTCATTCGGAATCATTTGCGCTATTTCCTCGAACACCAAAAGGAGATGAAGGTTCTCTCGCACGAGTCCGACGTCCTCACCGGCGGCTATGCCCGCGAGGTGGGCGAGATCAAGCGGCGCTACTACAAGATTTGCCTGGGGATCGTCGAGGAGTTGCACGCTGCCGGACGCCTGCGCCGGCTGAACCCGCGCCTGGCTGTCCTGAGTCTCTTCGGCATGATGAACTGGATCTACACCTGGTACAACCCGCGCGTCGATCCGGACGTCGAGACCCTGGCTGAAACGATGGCCGAGCTTTTCTTGAGAGGCGCGTTGCTTCCAGGCCAGCCGACCGGCGCCGTTCCGCCCGCGCCAGCGGCCGCGGTCAAAGAAGCCGTTTTGACCACCTGAAAGGTGATGGGTGGTCGTTGCCAGTGGCGAGCATAAGTTCAACCGCGGTGCGACGCCCTCGTGGGTGCTTTTTCGGAAAGGAGAATAGATGCCGCGCATTTCCACATTTGATGATTGGGTGGATCTCTTCCGCGAATGGATTCAGGACATCGGGGTGGATTATCCCGAGGTTCGCAACTACCACTTCGAGAGCAAGTTTGGCCAGCTCAAAACGAATGAAATTGAGTTCGGCGACTTTGCCGGCGGGCGGAAGTGGGAAAAGGAGCTGGCGATTCCGGACCAGCGCATGCGCGACGGCCTGCAAAACTTGATCATCTACCAGGGCGACACGGAGTTCGCTTCGGTCGAGCAACAGCGCAAGCTCTTTGAGAATGCGCCCTCCGAGCACGACCGGATGTCGCTGGTGCGGGTGATGACGGAGGAGATGCGGCACGGCTGGCAGATGTGCCACCTGCTGATCGAATATTTTGGCCACTCGGGCCGCATCGAAGCCCTGAAGCAGCTCGAACGCCGCGCCTTTGAGCACAAGCGACTGCTTGGCGCTTTTAACGAAAGCGTGGACAACTGGCTCGATTTCTTCACCTATACCGACTTTGTGGATCGCGACGGGAAGTTTCAGCTCACCATGCTGAGCTACTCGGCGTTCGCCCCGCTGGCGCGCTCGACCGTGGCCATGCTCAAGGAGGAATCGTTCCATCTTGGAACCGGCCACGACGGTTTGAAGCGCATCCTGAAAGCGGGAAAAATTCCCGTGCCGATCCTGCAAAAGTTCATCAACAAGTGGGTCACGACCGCGTATGATCTCTTCGGCGTGGATCATTCCTCCTCGGCGCATTGGGCCTATGTGTGGGGTCTAAAGGGCCGCTACGACGAGCACCAGGCGCAAGGCGAAGCCAACAAGGAGCAATTGAACGAGCACAGCCGGAACCTGTATCACCTCGAGGTCAAGAACCTGATGGAGCAGCTCAACCGCAACCTCCCGGAGGATCAGCCAAAGCTTATCGCGCCCGATCTCAAGTTCAACCGCAAGATTGGCGACTACGCTCAAGCCACCTACAATGCCGCCGGCGAGTTGATCAGCCGGGAAAAGTTTGACGAATATGTGAAGGATGCTCTTCCTTCGGCCGCCGACTACTCGTTTCTCAAAGAGATATTTGCCGAGGGCGGGTGGATTGCTCCCAAGATGCCCGGGGGGCAGTAGGGCGGGGGAAGTATCCAGGCACTCGACGGGTTCACTGCTGGATCGAGCAAGAGGTTTTGCCGCTTAGGCGCACCGGCGAGACACCAGCAGGAGCGTCTCATGCCATTCCGCAGCATCCAATTCGTTCACGAAGCGAACGTGGCCAGGATCACCTTGAACCGGCCGCCGCTCAATATCCTGGACATCGGCATGATGGAGGAGATCGGCGCCGCGATCGAAGCTGCCCGCGATGCAGCCGTTCTTGTTTTTCGCGGTGCCGGCCCCAAGGCCTTTTCAGCCGGTGCGGCGGTGAGCGACCACACCCCCGAACGAGTGGGCACGATGCTCGAGCGGTTTCACGCTGTCTTCCGCCAGCTCCACCGCTTCCCGGGAATCACCGTGGCAGCGGTGCATGGCCATTGCCTGGGCGGTGGTTGCGAATTGGCTGCTTTTTGTGATTTTGTAATTGCCTCGGAAACAGCAAAGTTTGGCCAGCCGGAGATCACCCTGGCCTGCTTCCCGCCGGTTGCGGCGGTGATCTTCCCTCCGGTTATCGGATTTCGCCGGGCGAAGGATTTGATTCTTACCGGCCGAACCATCTCCGCGCGCGAGGCGGAGCATTGGGGTTTGGTGAACCGGGTGGTGGCCGAGGGGGATCTGGACAGGGCGCTCGAGGAATTCCTGGCTGGCGTGGGCAAACTCTCCCGGCCAGTCATCGGCCTGACCAAGCGCGCCATGCTGGCGGCCGCGGGAGTCGATTTTGAGAAGGCGCTGGGCGAGGTGGAGCGCATTTATCTCGAAGAACTCATGAAGACAGAAGATGCGCGGGAGGGGATTGCGGCGTTTCTCGAAAAACGCTACCCGGTTTGGAAGGGAAGATAGTTTGTGAGTCGTTATTTTTCCCTTTGAACTTTGGCTGGGGTCTGCGGAAGCAAAGGCCACCGGAGAAAGCCATGGACGAAGCCAAGCTTGATGATTTACAGATCACGCCTCAGGCAGTGAAAGAAAAGATGGAGGCGAAGGACAAGTTCCTCCTGTTGGACGTCCGCGAAAAATGGGAGGCCAAGATGGCGCAGATTCCCGGGTCCATGCTGGTTCCGATGCAGGAGATTCCGGAGAATCTGGGCGTCATCGAGGGAGCGCAGGAGGTCATCGTCTATTGCCACCTCGGAATCCGCAGCCTGGATGTTACGGTTTGGCTGCGGCAGCAGGGAATTGAAAACTCCAGAAGCATCGCCGGCGGCATCGACCGGTGGTCGCGCGAAATTGACGCATCTATCCCGCGTTACGACTGAGGTAAACATGGCCAAGCTGCGTTTCTTTCTCAAATCAACTTGAACCACCTGCCGCAAAGCGAGAGGTCTCTTGCTCAAGAAGAAGGCGGACATGGAGGAACGCGACCTCGCCAAGCAGCCTTTGAGCGCGGCCGAGCTCGAGGCGCTGATCGGCGAGCGCGACTACCGGGAATTCCTCAATCCGAAGAACGAGCTGTATCGAACCATGAACATGAAGACAAATCGGCCATCGCGCGCCAGGGCCATCGAGATGATGATGAAGGA